>NZ_JASOLS010000040.1:0-3782 GCF_030215295.1 Corynebacterium sp. UMB6689
GGCAATGTTGTTGTTACTCCGGGTACCGATGTTGATGGTCCTATCAATGTAGTTGTTGAGGATCCGGATCTGGATGGCGGTAAGACTGAGATTGAGGTTGAGGTTAACGGCCACGAGAAGGACCGCGACGACAACGGTTCTGAGGCGTCCGATAAGACCACGGTTGATGATTCTGGTGTGAAGCCGGTTGATCCGACTGATGAGGAGCAGGACACTGGTATCAAGGTCACTAACCCGGATGATGACACCAAGGTTTCTGCTACTGATGAGGATGGCAAGGATATCCCGGTTGAGATTGACGAGAACGGCAATGTTGTTGTTACTCCGGGTACCGATGTTGATGGTCCTATCAATGTAGTTGTTGAGGATCCGGATCTGGATGGTGGCAAGGCTGAGATCGAGGTTCCGGTTGAGGGCCACGACAAGGGCCGCGATGACAACAAGAAGCCTGCTAAGCCGGGCAAGGATCTGTCTTCGAAGCCGAACGAGCGTTGCATTAACACTGGTTTGGGTGTTGGTATCCCGCTGCTGTTCCTGATTCCGGTTGGTCTGGCTTCGCAGATGAATATTCCGGGTCTGTCGGACTTTGTTGCTCCGATTAACAAGCAGATTCGGGATCTGAATACTCAGCTGCAGAAGCAGGCTGGTGTGTTTAATGGTCCGCTGGCTGGCAAGATGGCTGGTATCGATGCGCAGCTGAAGCGTTTCGGTGTTGATCACCAGCAGGCTGCTGGTGCTGTGGCTCTGATTGCTGCTGGTGCTCTGGCTATTGGCCTTATCGCTGATGCTTGTGCGCCGGGTGCAGGTTCCTCTAACGGT
The DNA here is from genome assembly GCF_030215295.1 of Corynebacterium sp. UMB6689. Taxonomy (NCBI): domain Bacteria; kingdom Bacillati; phylum Actinomycetota; class Actinomycetes; order Mycobacteriales; family Corynebacteriaceae; genus Corynebacterium; species Corynebacterium sp. UMB6689. The sequence goes on from NZ_JASOLS010000040.1 coordinate 820, forward strand.
TCCTCCAAGTAAGAGAGACACTGACGCATACCGAGGGCCAGTCGGCCCAAAGTGGCCGGCTGACACATAGAAGGTCAGTCTAAAGACCAGGCCCCTTTTCCACCGTTTCCCTGCGGTGGGAAAGGGGGCCTTGGTGATCCTAAGACTCGAAGCGTTGGGAAGCCGTTCGGTGGGAGTGGGATGGTGGGGTGGGGGGACGTCGCCAAGCAATGCAGTGCTAAAAGTATGCGATAATTCGAGAATGACTACCGTAGGCGACATCGCAGGCCAGATCGGAACCCCTCTGACAGGAAACGCCACCAAGGTGCTCCTCTTGGGAGCGGGTGAGCTGGGCAAGCAGTTGGTAATTGCCTTTCAGAACTTAGGGCTTGAGGTTCACGCCGTGGACCGCTACGCAGGAGCACCCGCGCAGCAGCTTGCGCACTTTAGCTACATCGCAGACATTAGGGACCCGTACAAGGTGTGGGAGCTGACTGAGAAGATCAAGCCAGACTACGTGGTCCCAGAGGTGGAAACCGTCGCGGTGGAGGCGCTGAAGCGTATTGAAGAATTCGGCACCACCGTCGTACCGTCGGCGCGGGCCTGTGAGCTGACGCAGTGTCGGGAGAGCGTGCGTGAGGTAGCTGAAAGCATCGGCCTGCCCGTCACTGCCTATCGCTTTGCTGAGTCTGCTGAGGAGCTGCAAGAGGCAGTGGGGGAGTTGGGGCTGCCGTGCATCGTGAAGCCGGATATTACGACCTCCGGGAAGGGACACATCCTTCTTAAGGAAGAAGAGGACGTGGAGGAGGCCTGGTCCATGGTGCGCCACGTGTCCTCGGAGTATAAGCGCGTCGTGGTGGAGCGCTTCGTTGACTTTGATTATGAGGTCACGCTGCTTGCTGTGCGCTCCATTGACCCGGCTACGGGCAAGATGGCTACTTGGTTCAGTGAGCCCATTGGTCACCGCCACGAGAAGGGAGATCTGGTGGAGTCGTGGCAGCCGATGGCTATGAGTGAAGACGCCCTGGCGAACGCACGCTCCGTTGCGGCGCGTATCTCCAATGAATTGGGAGGGCGCGGTGTCTACGGCGTTGAACTCTTCGTGGCCGGTGATGAGGTGTATTTCTCTTCCGTCTCTCCGCGTCCTTTGGATACCGCCATGCTGACTGGGTATACGCAGCGCTTCTCTGAGTTTGAGCTGCACGTGCGTGCGATTCTGGGCTTCCCCATCGACGTGACGTTGGTCAGCCCCGGTGCTGCGGTTATTCTGCACGCGGACGCTGAGCTTGATGACGTCTCCTACTCTGGCCTCGATGCTGCCCTTGCCTATGAGGAAACGGACGTGCGTTTGTTTGGTAAGCCGTGGGCTTATGCCGGCCGCCGCATGGGCATGGTGGCCACGACTGCCGAAGACGTTGAGACCGCCCGTGACAGGGCGGCGCTGGCGGCGGGAAAGATCACTGTCGGGCCGAATGCTGATAGAACCGTTCACGGTGACTCGCAGCCCGTGGAGCCGACCGCCACTGCCGTCTCCGATATTGAGGTCATTGAGGTCCCAGAACCGGTTGTCGACGTTGATCCGAAATTAACCCGCTCCGCCGATGATTAAAGTAATAGTGACGTTTTAAGAAAGGGCGGAATGATATCCCGGCCCCGCGGGGGAGTGGGGTGATGAACGGGGGAGCGATGGCCGTGCAATATGCGCGGCCACTTTGCGTATGCAAGGCGGCGCATCTGACGGGGGATGGTCCTTTTGTGGTTGGGGTTGACAGTGGATTACGCCCTCCCGGAAGGGGCTTAGAAGTGTGGTCGCGTTAAGCCGTGGCCCCTGCTCAGGCTTAATAAACATTAAGCATAGGAATGTGAGAAAATCTAATCTACGTGACGTATCAACATGATGTCGAACAGGTTGTCGAGAAATGTCCAAAAGTATAAGGATAATACACGTATACCAGCGGAATTGTTGATTTACGATCGCATAGGGGAACTTTATACAACAATCAACAGGCTTGCTGGTAGCTGTGAGTGATGATATTCTCCTGAGTGGACTGTAAGAATATGTGAGTCTCTTAAGGGGATTTGCAGGTTGCGGTGTAAAAACCACGTCCAGACCTCAGATTGATTCAGTAAACCGTAACTGCTGTTTAGTAAAACATGCAGTCATTCGCATCGTTCGAAAAGGGAAAAATGAGTAAATTAAGGAACATCTCCAGAGAGGGGTGGATGGTCTTTACTGCTGTGCTGACGGCAATAGCAGTAGTTGCGGCCATGGTCACCGTACCTGGGATGAAGGCGGAGGCTGCTGAGCCTACTGACTTTAAGCCGAACTTCACTTTGAATGGTGGGCCTGAAAATGAGAAGACTGTAACAGATCCACTTGTGTGGGCTGGACCGGCGCCAACCACACAGGGTAGTAAGAACAATGATGTTGGATGGGGATGGTGTTTGTCGCCAACACGGCTCGACCCAATGAACATCAATGTGGATTATCTTCAAACCAATGCGGTAAAGGCAGATGTTCCTGCTGAGCATTATGATGCGGTAATCAACATTGCCAAGAAATGGCAGGAAAAGGTTGTGGCAGGGGATTTGCATGCAGCTGTCACTTACTCGGTCTATTTGATTGCATTTATTGGTGACACTCAAATTGACCGAAGCATTGCCGCAGATGCAATTCTTGGAAACGATCCTCAAAACCACTACCCCAGTTTCAGGGGTTCCCCGGAAGAATTTCAGGAGCTGACAGGCTTAGAGATTGTTAAGGCGGAAACACCTAGTGGACCGCGCTTTAACAAAGTCGCGGAGATACCTAAGCAGCCATCAGGTTACTTCTTGACGATTGTTAAGCCTGCGGGCACTAGGTCTGGCGCTGGTCAAACTGTGTTGCCGCCAGATCAGCCTGGATTGCCTGGTGATGAGTCTGATTTGCCGAAGATTTCGACGAATGCTGACTTTGCCAATGGTGCAACTGAGGTTGTTGCTGG
>NZ_JASOLS010000041.1:0-2647 GCF_030215295.1 Corynebacterium sp. UMB6689
GTGTCAATTTGGGGTAGTTGGTACCGCGAGTCCGCGTAGTTGGTACCGGGGTTCCACGTACCCGGTACTGCAAGGGGTTTTCTTTCATAGTTGATGCTGGCGACACCACATTCCGGTGGTGTCGCGTCAACATCTACTTGGAAGGAGCCGGTCCTTGTGGCTAACTTCAAACAGATCATCGCGATGTGCCTTGATGGTGCTAGCTACGCGCAGATTACACACGCATTGGGATGTTCACGACGAGAAGTATCCCGCGCAAAGAAAGTCATCAACGATGAGGCACTAACTCCAGAGCGTTTCTGCCAACTCCCACCTGGATGGTTCGATGATCGATTCAGCGACGGCCGGAGTAAACGGACGATGGCCTACGACCAGCCTGATTTTCACGCTCTTGCACGCAAGCTGAAAAGTACGAAGCATCTGACCAGGCATAAGCTGTGGATGGACTACTTATCGCAGCCGTGTCCGACGGATAAGACAAAGTACCAGTACTCCCAGTTCTGCAGTGGGCTCAATGAATTTCTGCGTGCCAACGATCTCGTCGAAGTTATCACCCATGAGCCAGGCCAAGAGCTTTACGTTGACTGGGCCGGTGACAAAGTGCCTGTAGTAGATCAGGCCAGTGGTGATACCGCATTCAAGGCGTCATTGTTTGTCGCGGTCAGCCCGTACTCAGGACTGATGTACGTCACGGCTGCTGCGAATGAGAAGATGCCGTCGTGGATTGAGTGCCACGTCAAAGCATTGAACTATCTTGGCAAAGTACCAGCGGTCATCGTGCCAGATAATGCTTCTACGGCGACTTATCGGCCGAGGAAGCATTCAGGCTACCGGATGGTCACTGACCGCTACGCAGCGTTTGCCGACTATTACGGGGTCACGATCGTGCCGACTAGGCCCGGCAGGCCACGCGACAAAGCGGCAGTAGAACGTGCTGTGAAAATCGCCTACACCAAAATACTCGGGTACTTCAGCGACGAGGTCTTCTACAATCTCGATGAACTCAATGAGGCAATCGCTGACCGGCTTGCCGATATCAACAGCGCAATGACGCGGCCTGATGGCACAACACGGCGCATGCGCTTTGAGCAAGAAGAAGCACCAGTGATGCGCGATCTGCCGCCGACGCCGTTTACGGAAGTGTCATACAAGCGGCTTAAAGTCGACCGCAATTGGCACATCACCTGTGACTACCAGTACTACTCAGTGCCATTTCAGCTGGTAGGAGAATCGGTAACAGTCAGGCTCACCCCGCAACTAGTAAGCATCTTCAACGGGGAGCAGCTTGTTGCTGAACACACGCGCCTTCACGGATTCAAATACCGGTATTCCACCAACCCTCAGCATGGACCGCGTGGCGACGATGAAGGCCACAAGGCGCTTACCCGTGATGAGCTCTTGGCCTGGGCCTCGTCGTTTGGGGCAGCAACGCACGCAGTCATAGCGATGATCCTCGACCGCAATAGTGCCGCCGTACCCCGCGGACTCATCCAGGCACGCAACGTGCTGGCCAACCTAGGCAAAAAGCACAACAAAGCCACCCTCGAACCGGCATGCCAGCAGGTCTTAGACAAGAAGCTGGCCCCCACGATGGCAGTGATCAAACGCATCCAGACTGACATTGCCCACGCCCAACAACATCCCGGGCCACCAGGGCTAAAAACACAGCCTGTGGCCAAGCACCACCCACGCCCAAGTACCCCGCTTACCGGTGAGGTGGCCGATGCCGTCTTTATCCGGCCTGCTGACCACTACGAAAACTAGAAGCAATAAGGAGTGAAACCATGAGCAGCATCGACGACGAAATTGTGCGGGCGAAAATGCGCAAGCTTCGCGTATCAACCTTCGCTGACATCTTCTACAAGGTTGTCAACGACGAGGCCTATGCGGATGCGCTACCAGAAGACATCTTCCTCGCCGCAGTCGAAGAAGCCTACACACAACGCCAACAACGCAACATTGCCAAGGCCATTACCCAGGCTAAATTCCGATACCCGGATGCAAGCCTGGCTGAAATCACCCAGGCAGAACAACGCGGTATCAACATGCGCCAGCTGAAACGAATCGCAGCAACCAACTGGCGGGAAAACCCGACCAATATTCACATCCTCGCCCCGACGGGAACAGGCAAGACCTACATTGCCTGCGCCATCGGCATCGCCGCGTGCAAGGCTGGATACTCCGTGGCGTACTACCGGCTGGATCAACTTGTAGACATGCTGGCGGTCTTCTCACCGACTGACCAAAACTACCTCGATAAGATGCGGAAACTGATCAACGTCGATGTCCTTATCATCGACGACTTTATGACCATCAGCATCAACCAGCGCGGGCAAGAAGACCTAACCAAGATCATATTCGACCGCGACGGGCGGCTCCCGACACTTATCTCCTCCCAATCAGCTGCCGCCTATTGGGTTGAAACACTGCCAGACAGAGTCGGAGCCGATTCACTCGTAAGCCGCCTCAACAACGGCCACCGAATCCAAATCGGAGACTTCGACATGCGCAAAGCCACCGCCCCCACCACCCCAGACGACTAATACAGACGGGCCGGGCCGACGCACCCCTCGGCCCGGTACCAACTACCCGGAACACGACAGTACCGAGTCCCCAGAACACCGGTACCAAAAACTCGCATCTGACA
>NZ_JASOLS010000042.1:0-1955 GCF_030215295.1 Corynebacterium sp. UMB6689
CGTGCGCGGAGAAGAGGTAGAGCGCACCGCAACCGCAGGACAAGACGGGGAAATACCTCCGCGTGCGCGGAGAAGAGGGGTACTCCTCAAATCGGATAGTCACCTCGTAGGAAATACCTCCGCGTGCGCGGAGAAGAGGTAGAGCGCACCGCAACCGCAGGACAAGACGGGGAAATACCTCCGCGTGCGCGGAGAAGAGTTCCTCGCAGAACTCACACGCCACCGGCACCTGGAAATACCTCCGCGTGCGCGGAGAAGAGCGGCTTGGAGTCCTGCTCCTGGCTGGTGCCCTGGAAATACCTCCGCGTGCGCGGAGAAGAGCGTGGTGGATACGCCTAGCCGTGTACGTCGTCGGAAATACCTCCGCGTGCGCGGAGAAGAGCGGGGCTCGCCGTTGTTCTTCGGGCGGTCACCGGAAATACCTCCGCGTGCGCGGAGAAGAGAGATAATGACCATAGGCCACCGGGGGAGTCCGGGAAATACCTCCGCGTGCGCGGAGAAGAGACGTCCACTATGAGGGCGTGCGGTTCGCTAGTGGAAATACCTCCGCGTGCGCGGAGAAGAGATCTCGGCGTGGCGACCTTTTGGCCGCTCGATGGAAATACCTCCGCGTGCGCGGAGAAGAGCACGCTTCAGCGGTGAGGTTGGCGTACTTTTCGGAAATACCTCCGCGTGCGCGGAGAAGAGTGGTGGTACATCGACCCCCAAATCCAACCGAAGGAAATACCTCCGCGTGCGCGGAGAAGAGTTAATCTGGCCCTGCGACATGAGCACGACATTGGAAATACCTCCGCGTGCGCGGAGAAGAGTTTACCCCGTGCATTAAACACGCCTTTACCCCGGAAATACCTCCGCGTGCGCGGAGAAGAGGCCCATACCCATCATTAAGCGCAAGCCTGCCAGGAAATACCTCCGCGTGCGCGGAGAAGAGGTGTACACCATGCCGTACGTTCTCTTCGTGTGGGAAATACCTCCGCGTGCGCGGAGAAGAGAGCGTCACCACCGTGTACACCAGCGGGCTCATGGAAATACCTCCGCGTGCGCGGAGAAGAGTTCATTATTATTTCCTCTCTTTACCCCCACCAGGAAATACCTCCGCGTGCGCGGAGAAGAGAAGATTAGCTAGGAGTAGATATGTCTATGACGGGAAATACCTCCGCGTGCGCGGAGAAGAGCACACGGCACCTCTCGATGCCGGGGCAGAATCGGAAATACCTCCGCGTGCGCGGAGAAGAGTAACGATCTCTCAGCTGGCGGCGGACATGATTGGAAATACCTCCGCGTGCGCGGAGAAGAGTGTTTGGTGGCTCTGAGTTTGGTGACGCGGCTGGAAATACCTCCGCGTGCGCGGAGAAGAGTGCGGCTGCACATAAGCGGACTTGAAAGACCCGGAAATACCTCCGCGTGCGCGGAGAAGAGGGAGCGCCGCGAGCTTGTACCGCAACCTCACCGGAAATACCTCCGCGTGCGCGGAGAAGAGTTTTCCATAGCCAGGAGCAGGCTACGAACGTCGGAAATACCTCCGCGTGCGCGGAGAAGAGTGCTGCATCGTAGCCACCACACTCACAATATTGGAAATACCTCCGCGTGCGCGGAGAAGAGAGTGATGATGTTCAAAATGGTGGTTGCTTTCTGGAAATACCTCCGCGTGCGCGGAGAAGAGGCCAGCGGCCACCTTGAAACGGCTCAGTGCTGGGAAATACCTCCGCGTGCGCGGAGAAGAGCGTTCATACTGATCGGCATATTGACCCTATCCGGAAATACCTCCGCGTGCGCGGAGAAGAGTTCGTCGTTTTACACCCCTGGCGCATTTCTGTGGAAATACCTCCGCGTGCGCGGAGAAGAGCAGTTTGTGGATGCGGTGAAGACCGGCACGTTGGAAATACCTCCGCGTGCGCGGAGAAGAGCCCAGAGAAACCTCAAAGCCCTGGCCCTTACCGGAAATACCTCCGCGT
>NZ_JASOLS010000043.1:0-1728 GCF_030215295.1 Corynebacterium sp. UMB6689
CATTGTCTTCTGCTGCTTTTGTGGTGGTGGTTGCCTTGTTGGTTGTGTGTTCGTTATTTAGGGCGCATGGTGGATGCCTTGGCATGCTGAGCCGATGAAGGACGTGTAAGGCTGCGTTAAGCCTCGGGGAGTTGTCAATAAAGCGTTGATCCGAGGATGTCCGAATGGGGAAACCTGGCACCTGTTATGGGGTGTTACCCTTCAGTGAATTCATAGCTGTTGTGGGGGTTTACGCGGGGAAGTGAAACATCTCAGTACCCGTAGGAGAAGAAAATAAAATATGATTCTGCTAGTAGTGGCGAACGAACGTGGATGAGGCTAAACCGTGTGCATGTGATACTTGGTAGGGGTTGTGTGTGCGGTGTTGTGGGCCCCAATGGAAGCCAGCTACCACTGGTTTGCTTGTGTGTTGTTGTTAGGTGAAGTGGTGTGGAAACGCCTACCGTAGAGGGTGATAGTCCCGTAGTTGAAGGCTGCAATGCATGGGTTGTTGGGTTGCCCGAGTAGCAGCGGGCTCGTGGAATCTGCTGTGAATCTGCCGGGACCACCCGGTAAGCCTAAATACTCAGTGTGACCGATAGTGTATGAGTACCGTGAGGGAATGGTGAAAAGTACCCCGGGAGGGGAGTGAAATAGTTCCTGAAACCATGTGCTTACAATCCGTCAGAGCACTTTTTGTTGTGTGATGGCGTGCCTTTTGAAGAATGAGCCTGCGAGTCAGCGGCATGTCGCGAGGTTAACCCGTGTGGGGTAGCCGTAGGGAAACCGAATCCTAATGGGGTGTTGTCAGTGGCGTGTCCTGGACCCGAAGCGGGGTGATCTACCCATGGCCAGTGTGAAGCAGTAGTAAGATGCTGTGGAGGCGCGAACCCACGTAGGTTGAAAACTGCGGGGATGAGCTGTGGGTAGGGGTGAAAGGCCAATCAAACTCCGTGATAGCTGGTTCTCCCCGAAATGCATTTAGGTGCAGCGTCGCATGTAGCTTGGTGGAGGTAGAGCTACTGGTTGGTTGAGCGGGACTACAATCTTAGCAATGTCAGCCAAACTCCGAATGCCATCAATTGTGTTGTGCGGCAGTGAGACTGTGGGGGATAAGCTTCATAGTCGAGAGGGAAACAGCCCAGATCGCCGGTTAAGGCCCCTAAGGGTGTGCTAAGTGGAAAAGGATGTGGGATCGCGAAGACAGCCAGGAGGTTGGCTTAGAAGCAGCCATCCTTGAAAGAGTGCGTAATAGCTCACTGGTCGAGTGGTCCTGCGCCGACAATGTAGTGGGGCTCAAGCACACCGCCGAAGCCGCGGCAAACTTTATTGTTTGGGTAGGGGAGCGTCGTGCATGTGTTGAAGCGTTACCGTAAGGAGGCGTGGAGTGTGTGCGAGTGAGAATGCAGGCATGAGTAACGAATTGGAAGGTGAGAATCCTTCCCGCCGGATGACTAAGGGTTCCTGGGTCAAGTTCGTCTTCCCAGGGTGAGTCGGGACCTAAGGCGAGGCCGACAGGCGTAGTCGATGGATAACCAGTTGATATTCTGGTACCCGTATATCCGCGCCCATGATAAAGCACTGATACTAACCACCGCGGATACGATTGATGTGTTCTTTGAACACGTTGGTTGTTGATGTCGTGGGGCCTGATGTGTGGTTCAAGTGATGGGGTGACACAGTGTAGTAGCCATGCCGCTTAATGGATTGTTGGTGTAAGCGTGTGAGGTGGTGTGTAGGTAAATCCGC
>NZ_JASOLS010000044.1:0-1537 GCF_030215295.1 Corynebacterium sp. UMB6689
TGTTATGTCCATAGGGTTTTTGGACATGGAGTCCGGTGTCTTTTTGGACACGGAATCCATGGAGGCCTTGGACACTTCTAGCGGTTTATGGTTGCGGCCTGCGTTTCGGCCGGGGTTTGGATAGTTTCGGGTTCATCCGCGGTGGTTGGCGGTGTTTCATTCCTTCAACGAGGTTGATGTTGATCTGGCCACCTGGTGGTCTGTGGCTTAACGTGATCGGCAGTGGCACGCTGAAGAGGAATTCACCGTCATGGGCCGTGTAGAACTCCGCAACGTTTTCGGCTGTGACTGTGGAGTAGAGTCTGCGGTTTTTAAACCTCAGACCAATGTAGAGACCGAAGCTGCACACGCGTACAACGCCGTCTTTGCTTACGCAGAGCTGGTCTGGGATACCCCAATGGTTTGTTGAATTTGTCGTCGGCGCCGTTAGTGTGGGGGTATCGGTGGGAGGTATGCCTTGCAAAGCTGCCATGTCATCGGTGCTGGCCTCGTGTGAAGTTGCCGCTTCCGCGGGGCCGTTTAGCATTTCGGATACAGCGTGTGGATTGTGCGCTTGGTTATAGGCGACTACGCGGGCCCAGACCTGCTCAGGATCGAGTGGATGTGTCGGCGATGGTGCCTTGGGGAAGGTATCGAAGGCCTGGCGTGGTGTGATGTGCATTTTGCCGACCAGCAGTGATTGGTGCCGTCGTCGTTCGTTGTAGACCTGGCGATATTCGGCCAGATATGTGTTGACCTCAGCAAGGCTGACTGGGTGGCGTGCATCGAGGAACTGGGTCAACGTGCGGTGAGAGCGTTCGTCTTTTCCCTGGGTTGTCGGGGCGAAACCAGCAATAGCAAGTACACCTTGGCTAGCGAGCCAAGTTTCAGTAGCAGAGAGAAAACCACGGTGATAGGTGGCGAACGCATCGCCATTGTCGGAAAGGATTTCTTGAGGTTTGCCGTAGGCGGCGAACGCTGCGGCCAGTACGGCGCGCGCATCAGTACCGTTTTCTGGCAGAGCGAATGCTGTGGTTCCGACATCGAATCTGCTGGCATCATCGATAATCTGGTAAATCGTGACATGTGTGTGGGCATGGTCAAAGAGGCGGTAGACCAGTCCATCGATTTGCCAGAGTTCACCGACGAGATCACGGGCGAAGCGCTTATAGGAGCTGCGGGGGCGTTTGCGGGCATTGGCATCAACAAATCCCAGTTCATGCAGCCACGAGGCGATTGTAGAACGCGATGGGGTGGAATCTGGGCCTGAAGTGTCAAACAAGAAGTAGTAGATCGACCAAGGCCCATAATCCAAGCCTTGCTCCATCAACTCCTGTCTGGCGTGGACGACTGCGATTTTATCGGCCTCGTCAAATTTCTTCATCGGATTCTTCGGGGCAGTCGAATCAGGCACAATACCTGCGCGACCCTTCTGCGCTATCCGGCTTTTGATGTTGTGGTACGTCTGCCGCGAGATTCCTAATTCTTTGCAAAACTGTGTGACCGTCTTGCCGTCACGAACGGGATCGAAATCTGCGACCTTTCTACGCTTATGCAA
>NZ_JASOLS010000045.1:0-1339 GCF_030215295.1 Corynebacterium sp. UMB6689
CCTCGTTAGCAGGCAGGTTAACAAGGTCGGTTTCGTAGCCTTTAATTCCGGCTAGAGCTCGGTGCTTGGCAGCAAGCGCATAGTTGACCTTCTTATTCGGCGCGGAAAGATCGATATAGCGGTTGCGCTTAATCGCGATATCGCCATCAACGGCACGTTTAGCTTTCGCGACTTGCTCGTCGATTCCGCGCAGGCTGCGCCTTGCCCGATCGTGGGAGTACTGGAAATGGGTCACTGTATTCGGTGTTGTGTGTTTGCGTCCATCGCTTGCCGAGGCTTGTGTCCAGATCTGGCCGTGGGCGTAGTCAGTGCCCGGGTTCTTCAACCGCCAGGTTTCAATCACCTCAGGCACGGTGGGGGTTTTCACCGACAAAATGTAGTGCAGACCTGCATCAATGAGTGCTTGTTTGTTCGCTGCTGAAAACATGCCTGCATCGGCGACGACGGTGACTTCATCGAGTTGGTAGGCATCTTGGAAACCTTTGATCATCGGTAGCATCGTGTGGGTTTCTGCCGAGTTTCCGGCAAACGCCCCAACATGCAGTGGAAACCCGGTGGCATCAGTAAGCAATCCGACAAGGATTTGTGGCTCTACACGGCGTTCCTTGGAAAACCCGGGTTTGCGAAGCTCATCAGGAGTATCGGTTTCAAAGTACAAGGTGGTCACGTCGTACAAGATGAAAGTACCTGGCCCAATACCTGCATGATGGGCCAACGCTTGGGTTAGTATCTGCCCGAACGATTCGGTGGCGAAGGAGGAAAGACGCCGTTGGATAGTGCGGTAGCTTGCGCTGGTGATGCCAACCTCGGCAAGAGTCTCGATGGAATCCAGCTTCGAGCCGGGATGGATGATCCGGGCACGCACCAAATCGCGAAACACCGGATCATCACCGGTTGCTGCAGCAAGGCCTAACTCGTTGAAACACGCATCAATACACCCCAGCAAGTATCCGGCCCGCTGTGCCGTCACCGGCAGCGGGCTGGAAACGCTGCCCGTGGCCGGTGGAATGTGTTTCACCTCGCTGAAGTCCATTGCAAGTTGGTCACCATCGACGATGCGTTGAGCTTCAGCCCGTAAAAGCGCAAGCTCAGACTCTGAATGCGCCGAGCCGATATGCTTCATCCTTTTGGCACCTTTGTGTTCAGAGAACACCACCTGCACCGCCGTCGCCCCGGAGGCAGTCTTAACGGTGCGGATATATGGACTCACAAAAATCAGACTACCGACTACCCCCGGCACTACCCACTTAGTGCGGAAAAATCCCACCCCACCGACGAAAACCGCCAGGTAACAATGTCAAGAGTGACATTGCTCACCAGCCCATGGCCTAAGTCAGGT
>NZ_JASOLS010000046.1:0-1330 GCF_030215295.1 Corynebacterium sp. UMB6689
GGACCTGCCCCCTGTTTGGTAGACACCTCCGATTCCGACCGTGTTGGGTCGGGGAAAGGTAATCTACCTCCATGCCTAGGAAGGTTTATTCGGATCAGTTCAAGCGCGACGCAGTCGCGATGTACGAGAACGATCCACATCTCTCGCTCAAGGCCGCAGCCGAAGATTTAGGGATCTACCGCACCACGCTTCGCACGTGGGTCGATACGTACGGCACCGGTGCAAAGACCCAGAGGCCACCGGTTGCACGTGCTGATCATGCCAAGCAACTCACGGATGCAGAAAAGATACGCCAACTGCAGCAAGAAAACGCCAGGCTGAAAGAAGAACGCGATATCTTGCGCAAGGCGGCCAAATATTTCATGGAAGAGACACACTGGTGATCCGCTTCCAGTTTGTCGAGGACCACCGCACCGAGTACTCGGTCAAGCGGATGTGCACCGTCCTTGGGCTCAATCGCAGCTCTTACTACAAATGGAAAGCCAGCAGCGCCCAACGGCACCGCCGGCTAATTGACGATGCCATGCTAGGGGCGAAGATCAAGGCGGTCTTTAACGAGAAAGACCAGCTCTACGGTGCCAAACGCATCGCGGCAGAGCTGACCTATAACGACGCCTACAACGACAATGGGCCGGTCAACCATAAGCGCATCGCCCGGATCATGAAGAAGCTTCGCCTGCGTGGCTACACCAAAAAACGCAAGGTCACCACCACCAGGCGTGGGCCTGGCCGCGTGGTGTTTGCCGACCTGGTCAAGCGAGATTTCACGGCTCCGGCTGCAAATAGGGTGCTAGTTGGCGATATCACCTATCTGCCGATCGCGGACGGGTCGAATATGTATCTCGCTTCAGTAATTGACTGCTATTCACGGATGCTCGTCGGCTTTGCCATCGCCGACCACATGCGCACCGAACTCGTCGAGGAAGCGCTCGAGCACGCGCACCACACCCGCGGGAGTCTTGCCGGGGCGATCTTTCATTCGGACCACGGAAGTGTCTATGCCTCATCGCAGTTTCAGGCCACCTGCCGCAGGCTCAACGTCACCCAATCCATGGGCGCAGTTGGCACCAGTGCCGACAACTCGCTGGCAGAGTCGTTTAACGCCACCCTGAAACGAGAGGTCCTCAAAGACAAGAAAGTCTTTGCCAACCAGCTCGTCTGCCGACGAGACGTCTTCGCATGGTGCGTGCGCTACAACACCAGCCGAAGACACTCCTGGTGCAAGTACCTCACCCCCACAGAGTACGAAGCCCACGCAGCGTAACAATGCGCTAAAGTAAGCCCCACAATTTCACCACCCCATGGTGTCTACTTTCCGGGGGTCAGGCCC
>NZ_JASOLS010000047.1:0-1258 GCF_030215295.1 Corynebacterium sp. UMB6689
AGGAGGAACACCGATGGCGAAGGCAGGTCTCTGGGCAGTTACTGACGCTGAGGAGCGAAAGCATGGGTAGCAAACAGGATTAGATACCCTGGTAGTCCATGCCGTAAACGGTGGGCGCTAGGTGTAGGGGGCTTCCACGTCTTCTGTGCCGTAGCTAACGCATTAAGCGCCCCGCCTGGGGAGTACGGCCGCAAGGCTAAAACTCAAAGGAATTGACGGGGGCCCGCACAAGCGGCGGAGCATGTGGATTAATTCGATGCAACGCGAAGAACCTTACCTGGGCTTGACATACACCAGATTGCTGCAGAGATGTAGTGTCCCTTGTGGTTGGTGTACAGGTGGTGCATGGTTGTCGTCAGCTCGTGTCGTGAGATGTTGGGTTAAGTCCCGCAACGAGCGCAACCCTTGTCTTATGTTGCCAGCATTTGGTTGGGGACTCATGAGAGACTGCCGGGGTTAACTCGGAGGAAGGTGGGGATGACGTCAAATCATCATGCCCCTTATGTCCAGGGCTTCACACATGCTACAATGGTCGGTACAACGCGCAGCGACACTGTGAGGTGGAGCGAATCGCTGAAAGCCGGCCTTAGTTCGGATTGGGGTCTGCAACTCGACCCCATGAAGTCGGAGTCGCTAGTAATCGCAGATCAGCAATGCTGCGGTGAATACGTTCCCGGGCCTTGTACACACCGCCCGTCACGTCATGAAAGTTGGTAACACCCGAAGCCAGTGGCCTAAACTTGTTAGGGAGCTGTCGAAGGTGGGATCGGCGATTGGGACGAAGTCGTAACAAGGTACCCGTACCGGAAGGTGCGGGTGGATCACCTCCTTTCTAAGGAGCTTTATTGTGGCACCAGTTGGTGTCTTTAAGCATGTGAGTGTTTTTTCATGTGCGTGGTGGTTGAGTGAACGATTGTTTTGCTGCCACCGTATTGTTAATCGGGTGGAGATACATCTTAACCAGAATGATTTATTAGCCAGCGCGGCACTTGTTGAGTGTCTGTTTTGAAAAAGTACGTGGTGCATTGTTGGGTGTCTGGGGCATTGTTCCCTGGTTGTTTAACCCACATGAGCTTGATGGTCGGAGTGCTTAATGTTCTGGTTGTTGGGCTGGTGTGGGGTGTTGTGTGAGAACTGTATAGTGGACGCGAGCATTAAACCATATGCTTGCTGCTGATACGTGCTTTGTGCGTGTGTTGGTGGTGGGTTGTGGTTTGTGTGATTTCTTTGTTCTTTTGTGTTTTGTGTGTTCACACCA
>NZ_JASOLS010000048.1:0-1216 GCF_030215295.1 Corynebacterium sp. UMB6689
GGGCCTGGCCCCCGGAAAGTAGACACGTCGGGGGTTAGCTATGCTGCTTGGGTCAGTGTAGCTGATGTGAGTGCTTCGAAGGTATCGGGGGCTAGAAGGTTGCACCAGGAGTGTCGTCTGCGGGTGTTGTAGCGCATGCACCATCGAAAGACTTCTTGGCGACAGCTGATTGGGCTGTCAAAGACTTTCCGATCACGCAGAACCTCACGCTTTAAGGCGGCATTAAAGGACTCTGCCAAGGCATTATCAGCACTCGTTCCCACCGCGCCCATGGATTGGCGCACACCAAGCTGGGCGCAGTGGTCCCTAAATGCTTGTGAGGTGTACACACTGCCGTGATCGGAATGGAAAATTGCCCCTTTAAGGCTTCCACGGACTTTCCTTGCATGAGATAAAGCCTCGATAACCAGCGATACCCGCATGTGATCGGCGAGCGCATGGCCAACGAGCTTGCGCGAGTAGACGTCGATGACCGTGGCTAGGTACATGTTCTTGCCGCCCTTACACGGCAGGTAGGTGATATCGCCTACGTAGACGTGGTTCGGCCTGTCAGCGGTGAATTTGCGGCCTACTAAGTCTGGCATGACTCGACGGCCAGGCTTGCGCCTGGTAGTGACACATCGACGTTGCTTAGTAAAGCCTTTCAGCCCCATGGATTTCATAATGCGTGCGACCTTCTTGTGATTGGTCGGAGGAAAGTCCGTATCGTCGTTAAGGCTTGCAGCGATGCGTTTAGCACCATAAAGCCCGTGCTCATCATCGAAGATGGTCTTGATTCTCGCCCCAAGAAGAGCATCGGAACACGTCTTTAACCTGCGTTTTTCGCGGGTGTTGACCCATTTGTAGAACGAAGAGCGATTGAGCTTTAACACGTTGCACATCCGCTTGACCGAGTACTCGGTTCGATGGTCATAGACAAACTGGAAGCGGATTACCAGCGTGTCTCTTCGGCAAAATATTTCGCGGCCTTGCGCAAGATATCGCGTTCTTCACGCAGCTTAGAGACTTCTTTTTCTAGCTGACGGATTCGTTCAGAATCAGTCGTCGCCTGTGCCTTGTCGCGCATGGTCTTCGTGCGGGCACGTTTGCCGGTGCCGTACTGCTTAAGCCAGGAATAAAGTGAGGAACGATTGACTCCAAGCTCTGCTGAAGCCGCGTGAAGTGAGAGGTCCTCATTGTTTTCGTAGAGGGCCACAGCATCACGTTTGAACTGTTC
>NZ_JASOLS010000049.1:0-1208 GCF_030215295.1 Corynebacterium sp. UMB6689
CCCCTTGCAGTACCGGGTACGTGGAACCCCGGTACCAACTACGCGGACTCGCGGTACCAACTACCCCAAATTGACACAATGACCACCACCGCCACAATCATGATCACAACGGCAAAGAACTGAAACTGGCCAGAAAGCGCGCCCCGCATAACCAATTCAGGGAACGTGACACGGAAGACGAGCGTGACCGCCGACGCATTCAACGCGACACCGCACGAATAGCCCAGCGTCAGCGCCCACCCCGCGATAAACGCATGAGTCCGGCCGAGCACCGCCATAGCGAAAGCCATCCCATCACCCGTCAGCGGCAGCGCGCGAATAGTAAAGCCGTAACTCAAACCAATAATGGCAATCATCAGACCACCAATGACAAAGCCAATGACCGTGCCGGCCAGCCCCGCCTTCTACATCCAGTCGAGGAGCAAGATATAGGCGCCCCCAACCATTTGCCGCGCCCAACGCCATGGCGAAGACCCCTGTGGGCTTCGTGGTCTTCCGCTGTGTCGGGTTCTCCGTCATCTAATTTCACTCCAGACAAGTCACCTTAGGCGCGGGGACCTTGCGGACGATCCCAGCGCGCATTTCTGGCAGGTCTAGAGATTATTGATTGGGTGTGCTCGTGAGGTGAGCAGTGTTAATGCTTACCGCGACTACGATACTTTAACCACACCCGATCTATGTCTGGTATCGAAGGCCCGTCATCTTCCCCGACGCGCTATGCCGGATACCCAAGTGGCGAACAAGCAGACCGCTAAAACCTGCCCATGCTTGACGACGCTAGCCCTGCTGTCGCCCTAGCTCGGGCTCCAATTTAAAGCCCACTACCGTCCTTAGCACAGCAACAGCTCCGCCAATTTCGCCTCCCCCACCAATGAAAAGCAAAATGCCTACTGCCCGCTGTTTACCAATGGCCGGCTCCGGAGTTCGATTTCGGTATGGAGGGAGTACAGATCAAAACAAATTGATAAGGATATACGAGTGCAAACCAACAGCCAACGGAGGATTCTTGAAACACCAAGCACGTTCTGTTGACGATGACGAGTCCACCCTTTTACAGCAGGCAAAGAGGAGTCTGACCCGCGTTGCGGGAAATTCCTGACTAAATTCAATGATCAGCAGGACCCCTAGCCAGGGCCTGGCCCCCGGAAAGTAGACACGTCGGGGGTTAGCTATGCTGCTTGGGTCAGTGTAGCTGATGTGAGTGCTTC
>NZ_JASOLS010000004.1:0-187429 GCF_030215295.1 Corynebacterium sp. UMB6689
GGCGACAAGGTTGTCGTTGAGGTTAAGGATCCTGAGGGTAAGGTCATCGACACCGTTGAGGTTGAGATCGAGGAGCCTGCGAAGAACCCTGATTGGGATAACACTTCGACTACTCCGGATAAGCCGGTTGAGATTCCGAATACCGGTGGTTCGGTTGAGGATGGCACCACGGTTGAGACTGAGGGTCCGGGTAAGGCTGAGCTTGGTGAGGATGGCACCATTACGGTGACGCCGTCTGAGGATGCGAAGCCGGGCGACAAGGTTGTCGTTGAGGTTAAGGATCCTGAGGGTAAGGTCATCGACACCGTTGAGGTTGAGATCGAGGAGCCGGGCAAGACGGGTAATGGTTCTTCTGACCTGTCTTCGAAGCCGAGCGAGCGTTGTATTAACACTGGTTTGGGTGTTGGTATTCCGCTGCTGTTCCTGATTCCGGTTGGTCTGGCTTCGCAGATGAATATTCCGGGTCTGTCGGACTTTGTTGCTCCGATTAACAAGCAGATTCGGGATCTGAATACTCAGCTTCAGAAGCAGGCTGGTGTGTTTAATGGTCCGCTGGCTGGCAAGATGGCTGGTATCGATGCGCAGCTGAAGCGTTTCGGTGTTGATCACCAGCAGGCTGCTGGCGCTGTGGCTCTGATTGCTGCTGGTGCTCTGGCTATTGGCCTTATCGCTGATGCTTGTGCGCCGGGTGCAGGTTCCTCTAACGGTTCCTCCAAGTAATCGAAGCGTGAGGTTGTGTTTCCTCTAAAAACACCGCCCCGGGAGGTGCGTTAACCTCCCGCCCAACGTGAGAGTTGATGAAGCGGGACACTGCCACCGAGCTTTATAGCCCGGTGGCGTGGCCTGACTCATTGCTCGATTTTGTTTGATAGTGCCGAAATACCATTTGGTTATTTCTCATAGTCTTGGGTCTCTACCGAAGCTTTTCCTTTCCTTAAGCTGTACGAGTGGAGGCTCATGGCCACTGGCTTGTTAAAGCCGGTGTGCACGTACCCCGTCGCGTAGGTCAGAGGACGCGACGGGGTACTTTCGTTTTTCATCTGAGCGTGCGTCCTGGTGGTGTCTCTCTTGCTTGAAGCTGAGGTAGATGTGCTCTTGTGAGGTACGTCTTGCTAAGCTGACAGTGCTTTTGAGCGTTCTTAGCTGGTGCTCTTTTGGCGCTGGCGGCTTCTAATTACACATCGTCACGGGTGCTTCCTTGTTTGCCTTGATTGTGTTTAGCCCGATTCCATTTCTTTTGTTTTATTGGGTTTGCGTGGATTGGCTGAGGAGGCTGAGATGCCGCGTCATGGCGGCGAACCGTCGAACCTGATCCGGGTAATGCCGGCGAAAGGGAGGAATCATGAACTCTGTATCTCATGGTGGATTTGTTAATAGCGGCGAAACTGCGAATGGTGTTGCTCCACGCAGTTTGAACTGGCGCGTCGTTGACATCGTGGTGGCATCCGTGCTGGGTGTGGCCTGCGGAATTGTGTTCCTGGCATGGAACACGGTGGGCTACGCCTGGTTCCAGGCCATGGATGCGCTCACGCCGGGCTTGGGCGGTATTGCCACTGGTATTTGGCTGCTGGGTGGTGTTGTCGGTGGCCTGATTATCCGCAAGCCGGGTGCAGCACTTTATGTGGAGTTGCTGGCGGCCATCGTGTCCGCCGTGCTGGGCTCCCAGTGGGGGATTAGTACGTTGTACTCCGGAATTGCGCAGGGCATTGGTGTCGAGATTGTCTTGGCTATCTTCCTCTACCGCCGTTTTAGCTTGGGCATTGCGATGCTTGGCGGCATGGCGGCGGGCTGGGGTGCGTTTGTGCTGGAGCTGTTTACCTCCGGAAACCTGGGTAAGACTCTGCAGTTCAACATCATCTACCTGGTAACACTGAGCATCTCCGGAGCCATTCTGGCTGGAGCTGTCGGTTACTTCGTGGTTAAGGCTCTTGCGAAGACTGGTGCGCTGGATCGCTTTGCGGTTGGCCGCGAACAGAACAACGCTTAGACAAGCGTTGCTTGGTACTTGTTTTGCACTGTTCTTACTTGTTTCGCGTTGTTTGTTGTTTGTCGATCGTTGACTGATGTTGACTGATGCTGGTTGACGTTGCTGACTGTGATGGCTGGTTCTGATGGCTGATGTGGGTAGTGCTGGGGCCACGAAGCTTGTGGCTCGTGGCTTTGGCTGGACACATGCGGGGAGGCGTGCGCCGGCACTGGCGGATATTGATTTGGCTGTATCGCCGGGGGAGAAGGTGCTGCTGTGCGGTGACTCCGGTTCCGGGAAGTCCACGTTGCTGGCGGCCATTGCGGGTGTGCTTGGTGGGGATGATGAAGGCACCCGCGTCGGAGAAATTCTTCTTGAGGATTCCTCAGGTCACGTCGAGCCACCCGGGCGTACGATTCCGGTGGGGCTGGTGCTGCAGGACCCAGACTCGCAGGTGATTGCCGCGCGTGTGGGAGATGATGTGGCCTTTGGTTGTGAGAATCTGGCCTACCCACGCACGGAGATATGGCAGCGGGTAACTGCGGCGCTATCGATGGTGGGGCCTGAAGTCGACTTGTCTTTCCCCACGGAGCGTCTGTCCGGAGGGCAAAAGCAGCGTCTGGCGTTGGCCGGTGTCATCGCGATGGGCGCGGGCATGGTGTTGCTGGATGAGCCGACGGCAAACCTTGACCCGGAGGGAGCGCGTGAAGTCATCGAAGCGGTATCCACCATGGTGGAGCGCACCGGCGCCACTCTCATCGTGGTGGAGCACCAGCACGCGGCATGGAAGGGAGTGCTCGACCGCGCGATTGAGCTGAAGGATGGGCGCATCGTCGCTGACGGTCCTGTGGAGTCTGTCGTGGCTTCGCGCTCTATTAGCGGTTTGCCGCGGGCGCGGGGGAATGATGGGGCGTCGTCAAGCAGTGCTGGTGTGGTACCGGGTTCGGCAGTACTGGATTCGGCGGCGCTGTGGAGTACGGACTTGGTCACCCGCTTCGGGCCGCCGCGTAGCTATGTGCTGCCGCGGGGGATGTCCACGGTGATTACGGGGCCGAATGGTGCGGGCAAGACTACGTGGCTGATGACGGTGGCGGGGCTGCTTCCGGCAGTCTCCGGAGAGATTGGTGTGGCAGAGTATGTGCGGCGGGGGCTGACAGGCTCGCCACTGACGTGGAAGTCCCGGGAGTTGGCGGACCGCATTGGGTTCGTCTTCCAGAACCCGGAGCATCAGTTCGTCGCACGCACAGTGGCAGAAGAGCTGCGCGTAGCACCCCGGGTTATGCACCGCGAGGTGCCGGAGGCGCGCATTGCGGAGCTCGTGGACTCGCTGCGCCTGGGACATCTGCTCAACGCCAACCCGTTTACGTTGTCGGGAGGGGAGAAGCGCCGTTTGTCGGTGGCGACGGCCCTGGTGAGTGCCCCGGAAGTGCTGCTACTTGATGAACCCACCTTCGGCCAAGACCCCCACACCTTCACAGAGCTGGTGTGGCTGCTGCGGCGCATGGCGGATGAGGGGACGACGATTGCTTCAGTCACCCATGATCCGCTGTTCATTTCCGCGTTGGGTGACCACCGAGTGGAGGTGAGCCGTGGCTAATTCGTCTTCGGTGAGCGTGAAGGGCGCTGGCCGTTTGGGCAGTGCTGGTTTGCTGCGCGGGGTGAATCCGCTGACACGCATCTTTCTGATGTTCGTGTGGGTTACGCCCTTGTTGCTTTCGGTGGATTGGGTCTCCGCAGTCGTGTCGTTGGTTATGACGCTTCTTTTCGCGCCGCTGTGTGGGGTGTCGTGGCCGCGGTTGGTGAAGGCTGGGTGGTTCCTGTTTCTTATTGCGCCGTTGTCTGGAATTTCGATGTTGCTCTACGGTGCGCCCGGTGGCAGGGAGTACTTCAGCTGGTGGCTGATTACGGTGAGTGATAACTCGCTAGAGCTGGCCATCGCCATTACTGTGCGTGTGCTGGCGGTGGCGTTGCCCATGGTGGTGCTGGCGCGGGATATTGACCCGACGGAGCTGGGGGATGCCCTCTCGCAGATCCTCAAGCTTCCCTCACGCTTCGTTATCGGTGCTGTGGCCGGGGTGCGCATGATGACGCTCTTTAAATCAGACTGGCAGTACCTGGCCATGGCGCGGCGTGCGCGTGGGCTTACTGACGAAGGCCGCATCAAGCACCTCATCACTATGTCCTTCGGGTTGTTGGTGTTGGCCCTGCGCCGCGGCGGGAAGCTGGCCACGGCGATGGAGGCGCGCGGATTCGGGCGCACACCGCCGGGCGGTGGCCAGCGCACCTGGGCGCGGCCCTCACGTCTCGCCGGCCGGGACTGGCTGGTGATGGTGGTGGGAACCGGCCTTGCGGCGCTTCCGGTGGTAGTTTCGGTTCTCAGTGGGTCCTGGAGATTCTTCGGACTCTAGGATGACTCTCTTAAAGCTGCACGCTAGACAAACCCAGAAGTGGTGAAAGACAACATGCAGGACACGGACCGCACGGACCATCGGGAAGGCGGTAAGGGAACTGCCGATACCAACGCCGCCGAGATGGACAGGCTCTTGAATGATGTGATGTCGCTCGCGGCGGCACGCAAGCGCCCGATGCGCCCGGTCACCGTGCTTATCGACGGCCCCTCGGGTGCTGGCAAGACCTGGACCTCCGTGGCCCTCGCGGAGCGTACCGGGTGGCGAGTAGTCCACCTTGATGAGTTCTACCCCGGCTGGCATGGGCTGAAGGAAGGTTCAGAGATGGTCTCGGAGCAAGTGCTGCGGGAGAATAACCCGGGCTATTGGCGCTGGGACTGGGAAGCCAACGCGCCGAAGGACTGGGCTAGTTTGGATGAGCGCGACGATCTGATCGTTGAAGGCGTAGGTTCGGTTACTGAGGCCACCGTAGCCGCCGCCAACGAGCGCGGCTCCGTGGTGACCGTGCGCATCGACGGGCCGCGTGAGAAGCGTCGCGAGCGCGCCCTTGAGCGCGACCCTGGCTACGAAGAGTGGTTTGAAACCTGGGAAAAGCAGGAGCAGGAACACTTCGAGAACCGCGCGGTGGAGGCGGACCTGACCTGGGAGTGGCGCTAATACTCACTGCAGCTTGAGTGCCAAGCCAAGCAGCCACATCATGGATTTGAGCAGATCAGCGGGGTGGTGGTAGTCTGTTCAAGGTTTCATCTTTATAGGAGATGAAAAGTCTGATCGGTATCTCGACCATTCTGTGGTTGAGGGACGTTCTGGACATGCGGAAGGGCCCCGGAGAAGAGCCCCTATTTTTGCATGTTTGGACTTGTGAAAGCGGTCAGTTCAAGCCGAAGTCATAGAGAAAGACTAGATTTATGCCAACTATTCAGCAGCTGGTCCGAAAGGGCCGCCACTCCAAGAAGGCCAAGGTTGCTACGGCCGGCCTGAAGGGCTCCCCGCAGCGCCGTGGCGTGTGCACCCGCGTGTACACCACCACCCCGAAGAAGCCGAACTCGGCTCTACGTAAGGTTGCCCGTGTGCGCCTGACCTCCGGTATCGAGGTTTCCGCCTACATTCCGGGTGAGGGCCACAACCTGCAGGAGCACTCCATGGTGCTCGTCCGCGGTGGTCGTGTGAAGGACCTCCCGGGTGTTCGCTACAAGATTATCCGCGGCGCACTGGATACCCAGGGCGTGAAGGACCGTAAGCAGGCTCGTTCCCGCTACGGCGCAAAGAAGGGACAGTAATCAACAATGCGTAAGAATGCTGCACCGAAGCGTCCTGTAGTTAAGGACCCGGTTTACAACTCCGAGCAGGTCACCATGCTCGTGAACAAGATCCTGCGTGACGGCAAGAAGTCCACCGCTGAGCGCATCGTTTACGGCGCTCTTGAGGTTTGCCGCGAGAAGACCGGTACCGACCCGGTTGGCACCCTGGAGAAGGCTCTGGGCAACATCCGCCCGGACCTCGAGGTCCGCTCCCGCCGCGTGGGTGGCGCTACCTACCAGGTGCCGGTTGAGGTTAAGCCGGCTCGTTCCAACACCCTGGCTCTGCGTTGGTTGGTGACCTTCACCCGTCAGCGTCGTGAGAACAGCATGATCGAGCGTCTCGCCAACGAGATCCTCGATGCATCCAACGGCCTGGGCGCTTCTGTTAAGCGTCGTGAGGATACTCACAAGATGGCTGAGGCCAACCGCGCCTTCGCTCACTACCGCTGGTAATCCCGCCGGTAGAACCCGCCACATGGCATCATGGCTCGAACAGCGATATCATCGTTTACCTGCGCTGACAGTGCGTGTTCTCGCTCCCTTTGGTGGAGCTCTGCACGCTAGCTAGTGGGGAACCTAAACTTGAATAGCGTTGTTCGGGCTATTTTTTATGGCGTGGGCTTTAGCTCTCACGCTGACGAAGAAGCCTAGACGTGGCAAAATAGACCAAGACCTATCCATGAAGACGTCATTTGAAGTTGCGTCAGTGCATAACTGACGCCGGCGTCGACGACAATTAAGTTGGGGTATTAACTGTGGCACAAGAAGTGCTTAAGGATCTGCACAAGGTCCGCAATATCGGCATCATGGCGCACATCGATGCGGGTAAGACCACCACCACCGAGCGCATCCTCTACTACACCGGCATCAACCGCAAGGTCGGCGAGACCCACGACGGTGGCGCCACCACTGACTGGATGGAGCAGGAGAAGGAGCGCGGCATTACCATTACGTCCGCCGCTGTGACCTGTTTCTGGAACAATAACCAGATCAACATCATTGACACCCCGGGTCACGTGGACTTCACCGTTGAGGTTGAGCGCTCCCTGCGTGTTCTCGACGGCGCTGTTGCTGTCTTCGACGGTAAGGAAGGCGTGGAGCCGCAGTCCGAGCAGGTGTGGCGCCAGGCTGCTAAGTACGACGTTCCCCGTGTCTGCTTCGTCAACAAGATGGACAAGCTGGGCGCTGACTTCTACTTCACCGTTCAGACCATCATCGATCGCCTCGGCGCTAAGCCGTTGGTTATGCAGCTGCCGATCGGTGCTGAGGATGATTTCGACGGCGTCGTCGACCTGATCAACATGCAGGCCATCACTTGGCGCGGCAAGACCGAGATTGGTACCGATGGCACCATCGAGGAGATCCCGGCCGACCTTCAGGAGAAGGCTGAGGAGTACCGCGAGAAGCTGCTCGAGACCGTCGCTGAGTCTGACGAAGAGCTCATGGAGAAGTACTTCGGCGGCGAAGAGCTGACCATTGAGGAAATCAAGGGCGCTATCCGCAAGCTGACCGTTAACTCCGAGATCTACCCGGTCTTCTGCGGTACCGCTTACCGCAACAAGGGTGTTCAGCCGCTGCTCGACGCCATTGTTGACTACCTCCCGAACCCTCTGGACATCGGCGAGGTCAACGGTACCTCCCTCGATGGCGAGGAGACCCTGACCCGTAAGCCTTCCGTTCAGGAGCCGTTCTCCGCACTGGCCTTCAAGATTGCCGTACACCCGTTCTTCGGCAAGCTCACCTACGTGCGCGTTTACTCCGGCCAGGCTATCCCAGGCGAGAACATGCTCAACTCCACCAAGAACAAGAAGGAGCGCGTGGGCAAGCTCTTCCAGATGCACGCGAACAAGGAGAACCCGGTCGAGCACGCTGACGCCGGTAACATCTACGCGTTCATCGGCCTGAAGGAAACCACCACCGGTGATACCCTCTGTAACCCGGACAACCCGATCATCCTCGAGTCCATGGACTTCCCGGATCCGGTTATCCAGGTTGCTATTGAACCGAAGACCAAGGCTGACCAGGAGAAGCTGGGTACCGCTATTCAGAAGTTGGCTGAAGAGGACCCGACCTTCACGGTCCAGCTCGACGAAGAATCCGGCCAGACCGTTATCGGCGGCATGGGTGAGCTGCACCTGGACGTCTTGGTTGACCGTATGAAGCGCGAGTTCAAGGTTGAGGCAAACATCGGTAACCCGCAGGTTGCTTACCGTGAGACCATTCGCAAGAAGGTTGAGTCCCTGGACTACACCCACAAGAAGCAGACCGGTGGTTCCGGCCAGTTCGCAAAGGTTATCGTCACCATCGAGCCTTATAACCCGGATCCGGAAGAGCTGGAAGAGGGCGAGTCCGCAACCTACAAGTTCGAGAACTCCGTCACCGGTGGCCGTGTTCCGAAGGAGTACATCCCGTCCGTCGACGCGGGTATCCAGGACGCTATGCAGTACGGCTTCGTTGCTGGCTTCCCGCTGGTGAACATCAAGGCCACCCTCGAGGATGGTGCTTACCACGATGTTGACTCCTCTGAGATGGCCTTCAAGCTCGCTGGCTCCCAGGTCCTCAAGGAGGCCGTTGCTAAGGCAAAGCCGGTTCTGCTTGAGCCGATCATGGCCGTTGAGGTCGTGACCCCGGAGGAGTACATGGGTACCGTTAACGGTGACATCTCCTCCCGCCGTGGCCAGGTCTTCGCTATGGAAGACCGCTCCGGCGCCAAGGTGGTTAAGGCTAAGGTTCCGCTGTCCGAGATGTTCGGCTACATTGGTGACCTGCGTTCTTCCACCGCTGGTCGTGCAAACTTCACCATGGTCTTCGATTCCTACGCTGAGGTTCCCTCCTCCGTGGCACAGGAGATCATCGAGGAGCGCACCGGCGCCAAGGCCTAAGGCTTAAGGGGATCCGATCGATTCCCTTGCCTGTGGGGGCTGGTAGTCTTCGCCAGTAGGCACCAGCTCCCAACGCTGGGGAGGTAGCGGTCCGCTGAGTGCGTAAAGGTTTTTGCGCGTTGAGCCGGCCGTTACCCTCCCAGGATCCTTTAAATTGATTCTTGTCGAGGGTCAACGTCCGCACGTGTTGGGCGGGGTTACCTCCTATTTGGGCAGTTTGAAAAAACTGCGGCATAAATCTAGGATCGTGTAACTGGCACGTAAGAAAGCGTCATTAGCGCTTATGGGCTTCGGCTCGAAGTGCCAATGGCAATACAAACCACGTGGCTGCGAAATACGTAGCCGCCATAGAGTCCAGGAGGACAAACAGTGGCAAAGGAGAAGTTCGAGCGTACGAAGCCGCATGTGAACATCGGCACCATCGGACACGTCGACCACGGCAAGACCACCACCACCGCAGCGATCACCAAGGTTCTGGCTGACGCTTACCCGGAGGAGAACACCGCTTTCGCATTCGACTCCATCGATAAGGCTCCTGAGGAGAAGGAGCGCGGTATTACCATCAACATCTCCCACGTGGAGTACTCCACCCCGAAGCGCCACTACGCACACGTGGACGCCCCGGGCCACGCCGACTACATCAAGAACATGATTACCGGTGCTGCTCAGATGGACGGTGCCATCCTGGTTGTTGCTGCAACCGATGGCCCGATGCCGCAGACCCGCGAGCACGTTCTTCTGGCTCGCCAGGTTGGCGTTCCGTACATCCTCGTTGCACTAAACAAGTGCGACATGGTTGACGATGAGGAAATCATCGAGCTCGTCGAGATGGAGATCCGCGAGCTGCTTGCTGAGCAGGACTACGACGAGGAAGCTCCGATCGTTCACATCTCCGCTCTGAAGGCTCTCGAGGGCGACGAGAAGTGGGTACAGTCCGTCATCGACCTGATGGACGCCTGCGACGAGTCCATCCCGGATCCGGAGCGCGAGCTGGACAAGCCGTTCCTGATGCCGATCGAGGACATCTTCACCATTACCGGCCGCGGTACCGTTGTTACCGGCCGTGTTGAGCGTGGCTCCCTGAACGTCAACGAGGACATCGAGATCATCGGTATCAAGGACAAGTCCATGTCCACCACCGTTACCGGTATCGAGATGTTCCGCAAGATGATGGACTACACCGAGGCTGGCGACAACTGTGGTCTGCTTCTGCGTGGTACCAAGCGTGAAGAGGTTGAGCGTGGCCAGGTTTGCATCAAGCCGGGCGCTTACACCCCGCACACCAAGTTCGAGGGTTCCGTCTACGTCCTGAAGAAGGAAGAGGGCGGCCGCCACACCCCGTTCATGGACAACTACCGTCCGCAGTTCTACTTCCGCACCACCGACGTTACCGGCGTTATCAAGCTGCCTGAGGGCACCGAGATGGTTATGCCGGGCGACAACGTTGAGATGTCCGTAGAGCTCATCCAGCCGGTCGCTATGGACGAGGGCCTGCGCTTCGCTATCCGCGAGGGCTCCCGTACCGTCGGCGCTGGCCGCGTTACCAAGATCCTCGGCTAATTCTCGCTAGGGCTTAAGGCCCTTCCTGATTAGCAGGTCTGTAAGCCGCTCAATCCCTGATGGGGTTGGGCGGCTTTGGTGATCGTGGGCCTACTAGGCTTAGGAGTCATGTTTGACCCAACCCGTATTGACCGAACCCTCGCCGCCCTGCGTGCCGCGTGGGAAGGCCAACCGGACTTACCTTTGGGAACCCTGTTCGGAATGCTGGCGGCGGAAGGATACGGCTGGGGCGTGCCTGACGACGAACTCACCGCCCGTCTAGAGTCCATGGCAGCCGTTCACCCGCCGCTCGTGCCTCTCGAGGGCCACCTCATCACCGAAGGCCTCTGGCTCGTCGTTACCCCGTCTCATCGCGTTACCGTGATGCCCACAGTCCCTACCTTTTCTCCTCATGGCCCTGTTGTTCCGGCTTCGACCAAGTCCTCAGAGCACCCGGTATCCATGGTGCCCACCGCGCTTCCGGCGGGCCTGGTTGACAAGGCTCCCACCGAGTCCTCACGGTGCCTCGATGAGCAGCGCATCCCAAGCCAGTTTCAAGAGGACAACGCCTCTACTTCCCAGCCGCATCGAGCCACGTGCGTGGCAGTCGTACGGCCGGTATCGAAGGAAGGACAACGAGGGCAACCTGTGGCGTGGCAGGTCTCAGCACTCCGTCCGGTGGGCCCTGGCCGCCCGCTTGTCCTCGCAGACACTGAAGGTTTCGAGCACCGCTTTGGTGTTATCGAGTCTGTTACCCGGCTGCGCGAAGACCATCGCAGCTTGACCGGATTGAAGCGCCGCAGCGTGGGGGACCGCGTGTGGTTCATCCGCACCGAAACGGAAACAATCCTCCTCGACCACGGTCTGCATATCATCGAGCGCAAAAACCGGGAGCTCATCCGCACTGATTTCTCGTGGCATCGCATCGAGGAAGGCGAAGTCGGAAGCACATTCCGCGTTCACCTCTCACGCGGAACCATGCACACGTTTGGCGTTATCAAGGAGCTTATCCTCGCCGAATCAGAGCCCTGGAGTGCTCCTCCCTCGCCACCCCTTTAATCAGTCCTGGTGCGCCGAGCTTTGCTCGGAGGCTGGCCTTGATTGGCGGGTTCGCCTTTAAGAGCTAAGGGGCCCCGTTGCATCTGCCGCTTCCCGTGGCATGTGAAGCGTAGTCGGGGATCCTGCCAGCCTGGCTTCGCCTTTAAGGGCTTAAGAATCCCCGTTGCTCCTGCTGCTTCCGGCAGCACGTGAAGCCGGACTTGGGGTCGCTGGATCGCCCGTCAGTCTGGCTTTGGATGATGGGTAGCGCTGGCATAAGGCTCGCAGGTTTTCTTGCGTACCTTGTTGTGGTTTGTGGGTGGTGGTGTCTGAAGGATCGCCGATGTGCCCGCGAACCTTCCCTCGGTTGGCGGGTAGCGGTGTTGGTGCAGGTGGTAAGCCTTTTCCTTTCAGTCGTTGCTGTGTGGTGGCTGGGGGTGTTAGCTGCTGTCGGGTGGTTCCTCTGGTGGCTGTCCTGCTTTCTCAGTGTTGAGTCTGGCTAGTGCTTCTTGGTATTCCGGCATTGCGGTTATCGGTGCACCCCAGGGTGGGATGAAGGACACTCCGGTGTTAAGTCGGTACATGTAGCCGCGCCCGGTAGGCCTTGAAGGGTCATCGTCGTTAATACCGTTGTGGTAGGCACACAAAAACGTCAGGTTTTTAATGTTGGTAAAGCCACCTGCCTGCCAGGGGATGAGGTGGTGGACTTGGCAGTAATCGGCTGGTTTATTGCAGCCTGGTCTTGAGCAGGTGTGGAATTCCGCGTGCAGGCTAAGACGTTGGTTGAGGTTTGCTCCCCGTTCTAGCCGCCAGGTGTTGATGGGCCCGTCAATGGGGTGGACGATGGTGGCGTAGCCTGTTTCGGCAAACTTGTGGGTGAGAAACTCTGCGCCTGTCATGCGCGCGCCGTTAGTCAGGTTGAGCTGGATTTCGTCCCCGTCGCCGTTAATGATTTGGTCCAACTCATTCAGGGTGATGATGACTTGGGTGCGCACGGCCGGCTTTGTACCGCTTGCTTGGTTGAAGAAGATGTCATTGGCGGCTTGAAGAAGGTCGGTGGTGTTGGTGGATTCTAAGACGGCGCGCATGTTGGCAATCGTGGTGGCGTCATCAGTGATGGAGAGGGTGTTGGGGCCTTGTTCCCGGTAGGTGATGCGTACGCCTGGTTTGGCGGTTCTTTTAGCACGCAGTTCTTTCAGCCGTGCGGCGGCAACATGTGGGATGCGGTGTGCGGGTGTTCCGGCGAGTTTGGCGCGGAGGTTCCACGCATCCAGGGTCTTTTTCACCTTGGATGTATAAGACTCGATGAGTGTGAGGGTGCCGAGGCTGTGGCGTTGTTGAAGGGCTGCAGCACGGGCTTTCTTTTGTTTACCGGTAAAGCGGGTGGGGCCGAAGTACACCTGGTGCAGCTGTGAAAGCTCGGTGGCATCGGCGGCATCCGCGCCGAGCGCGCGGAGCTCATCGGGTGTGCCAGGTGCATGCTCCACCAGTGCAATCCCCGAGTTGCGAAGGCGGAGGTAGGTTTCGATATCCCCCATGAGCACAGAGACTAAAACAGCACTAGCAACCCCGCAACCGGAAGCAGAAACCGCCTGCTTACCGGTGGGCAAAACGCCAATCGCGGAGGCAAGAGAATGCGAGGTTAGTCGGTGCCGCAAGGCGCACGTAGGCCGTGAGTAAGCCCGCTCGCCGCGCGCGGCGGCCTAGACGGTAGCGTTGCGGACCTTCGTGAAGTGAACCTTGTACCGCGTATCCACATCCACGTCCGGGAAGGCCGCGCGGAAGTCGCGGTCATTGACCTCAATGGCATCCTTGATGCGCAGCAGCGGGGTATCGGGATCCGCTAGCACCTCATACTGCAACGTCGGCCGCGAGCGGTCGTAGGCTACCAGCCGCGATACTTTCTCCACGCCCTCAATGTCAGCGAGAGTATCCGCTACCGCCCCTGCAATCGCGGGCATCTCCGTCTTAATCGCGCCCTCCTCATTCGATTCTTCTGAGGGCATCGCATTAAAGCGGTGATGACGCAGGTTGCTGATCACTAGCCACAGGCCGGCGAGGGCACAGATGATTGTCGCCAAGCCCAGTGCATAAGGCCACCAGGTCTGTTCCGGCAGGCCAGCCCAGGTGTCGTGGTCTACCCACGTGGCTAAGTACGTTGCGAAAGGCACGTCGAAGTGAATGAGAATCGGCCACACGCCCAAAGCTATGAGCAGGATTCCTAACACCGCAAGTATCGCGCGGTCCACACCCGCAAGCGTCTTAGACATTGGCGATGTCCTCCTGTTCATTCTCAATCACCACGGTAACCTCCGGGGCTGGCGTGATAGCCGCCAGCGCCGCCGTCACCGCTTCAGTCACGCGCTCCTTAAGCTGCGCATCATCGGCATCGCCCGTGGCCGTGACCGTGATACGGGAGCGCTCCTTGGTGATCTTGGCCCGACTCCGCGCTGCCGTCGTTCCCGGCACCCGACGCGCCGTTGCCGACGCCACCCGCGCAATATCCACCGCGCGCAGCCACATCGACGCATCCTCGGAGCCAATCCGCACGTGCGTTGTCTTCCGCGGCGCACACGCCGCCCACAACAGAATCAACCCGACGAAGATCGCCACGCCCCCGGCCACAAGCATCCATGTATGGATCTCCGGCGAGGACATCACGTCGATGAAGGGCTGCAGCCACGAGGTTGCGCCCTCGTTGGCACCTGCCACCCAGGCCTCACGCCCCACGACGACGGCGGCCGCGAGCAGCAGGATGCCCACGATGATGGTCCACCCCCGCGCCGGTGGGGAGGCTTTCGGGCGTTGGCCAAAGCCAGCGGGCAGCGAGTTCTCACTCATGATGACCTCCTTCGCGGATGGTGATGGCGCGCAGCGGCACCGGACGTGGAACGTCTACCCGGCGTGTGAACTCGGCCGAGGGTCGAATCGCAATTGGGCGAAGCTGAAGCGGCTTGGCATGCGGGACGCGAAGCGGAGAAGTGTGCGGAAGGTCCACGCCGCGCGGTTCAACCGGGCGGGGCACTTCGACGTGGCGCAGCGCGAACTCCCGTGGCGCAGGCACCGAGCGGACCTGTACCGGCGCAGGATCCGTGACTGCGCGCAGCGGCTGCGGTTCGGGCGTGTGGATGGGGCGCAGCTTGTCGTAGCGATTCTCGCCGGGGCCGAAACCTTCCGTGCGTACCGTAACGTCCGCAGGCTTGCCGACGCCCCTCACCCGCACCGCCTCCGGCACCCTCACCGTGCGTACAGGGACCGGCGCAGGGGTCGACACTTGGCGCACCGCGGCGCGCTGGCTTACGTCCACCGGCTTCACAGCGCGCTCCGGAACAATCGCCGGAATCTGCGCCGACAGTGGCGCGCGTGTCTCGACCGCCAGCGCGGTTGTACGCTCGCCTGGGACCGCACCGCCCACCGTTACGTTGACGCGAGTGGTGCGAAAACCTGTGAAATCGCGGACTGCCTCGCGGATTGCCGTGCGAACTGCCTTCGCCACCTCGGTGACGGGGGAGGGCCAGTACACAGCGATGTCGACATCCACCGCCACCATCTGCGTATCCGGGTCCATTTGCGCCATCACGCGCGGAAAGGCGCGGCCGGCGAGGCCGGCTAATTTGGCGTCGACAGCCGCGGTCCCCGGCACGCTCGCAATGGCGGCGTTAATGACCTTTTCCATCGCGCGCAGGGAAAAGCGGGTTCGCCCGAAGAGGGCGACCCCGGTTGATTCGGTGCTCACTAGCCTCGGCCTCTATCCTGGCCGACCACGCCCTTCCACACCGCGGTGAGGTCAATGCGGCCGTCGAAATGCGCGCCGATGACGCCGCCGACCGCGGCAAGCAAGACCGCGAGCGCGACGTACCACACGCCGAGGTAGATGAAAAAGGCCAGAACCAAGCCGGCGATCACGCCGAGGGAGGTGTAGTTCTTCATGGTTTTCCTTTAGTTCTGTATGTCGGTTCCTTTTAGACCGCGTCGTCGAAGACCACGTCTACGCGGCGCACTGCGGGCCAGGTGGCGCGGACGGTGGTGCGGGTGACGTCGCCAAGCTCGGCGAGTGGTACGCCTGCGCTGACATCAACGACAATGTGCAGCTCCAGGTGCGTGTCATCCTGCGGGCTGGGGCGGCGAATGCCGTGCACGCGCTCACCGGGGAAGAGCAGCGCGACCTCCCCGAACCGGCCGGGCGAAAGCTTGGCGACGCCCCTCAGATCCGTCACCGCCGCCGCTATGGACGTGGCAAGGGGGAGGGTGAGCTCGGCAGAGGTCACGTTATGCCTGGCCCTGGGTAACCGCCGGAGTTGCCTCGGTGGACTCGTCCTCTTCGCGCGGCAGCTTGACGTCGTGGACGACGACGTCGACGCGATCGACGGACAGGCCGGTCATGCGCTCGACCGCATTCATGATGTTGCGGCGGATGGCCTCGGCGAGCTCGTGGATGGCCACGCCGTACTCGGCGATGATGGCGATATCAATGGAAGCGGTGCCGTTGTTCACCTCGACGCTCACGCCCTGGCGGACGTCCTCGGAAGCGCCGAAGGATTCGCGGATGGAGCCCATCATGCGGGCGCCACCGCCGCCGAGGGCGGCGACGCCGGAAACCTCGCGGGCGGCGATGCCGGCGATCTTGGACACAACGACATCATCGATGCGGGTGGTGCCGAAATCGGTCTCCAGGTTCTTGTTGCGCTCCGGGGCAGGGGCCGGGGTGGCGTCGTTCGCCGGGGCGGTCTGCTCGGCGACGTCCTTGGGGGTGGTGTTCTCAGCCATGGTGGATCCCTCTCATTGTGTAGTTGATGTAGGTATGTATCTACGTCACGAGCTTAACCGCGAACGCGGTCCGCGGGGCGGCGGAGAGTCAATCCTTGGCCAAAACGTGATGTTACCCACTGTTTCCGCAGGAGTTTGGAAAACGTGAGGTTACGTGCTTAAATACAGGGGTTGCTTTAACACAGCGACGTAACCACAGGCTTCAGCTTGTAGGGCGTTGTTGCTGGTAAGGCGAACATGACACCTTTGTTGTGGGGTTCTTTTGGAGCTACACGCGAAGGTCATCCGATCGGGCTAGGTCCGCGCTTGAGCAGAGACAATCCCGAGAAGATGGACCGGAGAAGGGGCATGGCAAATAAACAGCGGCAGTATATGAATAAGACTTTGGTTGCGGATCATTGAGATCTAACGCCCCAGTCTTCTTCCTATTTACTTTGACTACGGGTCTTGTACCCCGTCACGAGCACTGCACTCTGGGCTTTTGCCTTAAGTCACTCTCGTGGTCGTCATGACAGTCAGACAACTGGCGTTGAGCCATGGCTTCCAGCCCGGACAACGTTATAGAGAAATCGAGAAGCAATTTCCCACCGCTTCACGCCCCGGATACGCCGGGAATGTGAAAGTGGGGAAGCGAGGAAGAGGATAAGCGTGGCGGGACAAAAAATCCGCATTCGGCTGAAGGCCTACGACCACGAGGCCATCGACGCTTCTGCTAAGAAGATCGTCGAGACCGTTACCCGTACGGGTGCTCGTGTTGTCGGCCCGGTGCCGCTCCCAACCGAGAAGAACGTATACGCCGTTATTCGTTCTCCGCACAAGTACAAGGACTCTCGCGAGCACTTCGAGATGCGCACTCACAAGCGCCTCATCGACATTCTCGACCCGACCCCGAAGACCGTTGACGCCCTCATGCGCATCGACCTTCCGGCAAGCGTCGACGTGAATATCCAGTAAGCGATCGACACAACGTATTTGGTGGAGAACAAACAATGAGTGAAAACGAGATCAAGGGAATTCTGGGCACCAAGCTCGGCATGACCCAGGTCTTCGACGAGGAGAACCGCGTTGTGCCGGTGACCGTCGTCGAGGCTGGCCCGTGCGTGGTTACCCAGATCCGTACGAAAGAAACCGATGGCTACAACGCCATCCAGATTGCCTTCGGCGAGAAGGACCCGCGCAAGGTCAACAAGCCTGCAACCGGTCACTTCAAGAAGGCTGGCGTGACCCCGCGCCGTTACGTCGCTGAGATCCGCATGGACGACACCTCCGCATACGAGGTCGGCCAGGAGGTCAAGGTGGACATCTTCGAGGGCGTGTCCTTCGTTGACGTTACCGGCACCACCAAGGGTCACGGCTACGCTGGCGCCATGAAGCGCCACGGCTTCGCAGGCCAGGGCGCTGCCCACGGTAACCAGGCTGCTCACCGCCGCGTTGGTGGCATTGGTGGCGCTTCGTTCCCGGGCCGCGTCTTCAAGGGTAAGCGCATGGCTGGCCGCATGGGCCAGGACCGCGTGACCACCCAGAACCTGAAGATTCAGAAGATTGATGCCGAGTCCAACCTGCTGCTCATCAAGGGTGCTATCCCGGGTGCGCGCGGTGGCCTCGTCACCGTTAAGACCGCAGTGAAGGGCGGTGCACACGCATGAGCAACCTCAAGCTAGACGTCCAGACCGCTGACGGTAAGACCAACGGCACCGTTGAGTTGCCGGCCGAGCTCTTTGACACCGAGGCATCCATTGCTTTGATGCACCAGGTTGTCAACGCTCAGCTCGCTGCTGCTCGTCAGGGTACCCACAAGACCAAGACTCGCGGCGAGGTCCGCGGCGGTGGTCGCAAGCCGTTCCGTCAGAAGGGCACCGGCCGCGCCCGCCAGGGCTCCATCCGTGCGCCTCACTACACCGGTGGTGGCACCGTGCACGGCCCGGTCCCGCGTGACTACTCCCAGCGCACCCCGAAGCGCATGATCAAGGCTGCTCTCTACGGCGCACTGTCTGACCGTGCACGTAACGAGCGCATCCACGTCATCGAGGAGCTCGTCCCGGGCCAGACCCCGTCCACCAAGCAGGCCAAGGCTTTCATCGAGCGCCTCACCGACCGCAAGAATGTTCTTCTGGTCATCGGCCGCGAGGACATCAATGCTCGCCGCAGCGCCAACAACCTGCCGAACGTCCAGATCCTGGACGCCGGCCAGCTGAACACCTACGACGTCCTCTACTCGGACGACGTTGTGTTCTCCGTTGAGGCTCTGCACACCTTCGTCGAGCGCGCTACCGGCGCCGCCGAGGAAGCTAAGGAGGAGAAGTAATGGCTAAGCTCGCTAACCCGCGCGACGTCATCATCGCACCGGTTGTGTCCGAGAAGTCCTACGGCCTGATGGAACAGAACGTCTACACGTTCTACGTCTCCACGGACTCCAACAAGACCCAGATTAAAGATGCCGTCGAGCAGATCTTCGGCGTGAAGGTTGCTTCCGTGAACACCGTGAACCGTGCAGGCAAGCGCAAGCGCACCCGCACCGGCTACGGTCAGCGTAAGTCCACCAAGCGCGCCTACGTGACGCTCCGTGAAGGCAGCGACTCCATCGACGTCTTCGGCGCAGGCGCTTAAGCCCCACCGAAGAGCCGAAAGGAAAAGGAAGAATTATGGCTATTCGTAAGTACAAGCCGACAACTCCGGGTCGCCGCGCATCCTCCGTGTCCGAGTTCGAGGAAATCACTCGCTCGACCCCGGAGAAGTCCCTGCTGCGCCCGCTGAGCAAGACTGGTGGTCGTAACAACTACGGCCGCATCACCACCCGCCACATCGGCGGTGGCCACAAGCGCCGTTACCGTCTGATCGACTTCCGTCGTACCGACAAGGACGGCATCCCTGCAAAGGTCGCACACATCGAGTACGACCCGAACCGTACCGCCAACATCGCCCTCCTGCACTACGCAGACGGCGAGAAGCGCTACATCATCGCCCCGAAGGGCCTGAAGCAGGGCACCATCGTTGAGGCTGGTCCGAACGCAGATATCAAGGTTGGCAACAACCTGCCGCTGCGTAACATCCCGACTGGTACCACCATCCACGCTGTGGAGCTCAAGCCGGGCGCTGGCGCTAAGCTGGCCCGCTCCGCTGGTGCCTCCATCCAGCTGCTGGGTAAGGAAGGCAAGTACGCCATCCTGCGTATGCCGTCCTCCGAGATCCGTCGCGTCGACATCCGTTGCCGCGCCACCGTCGGTGAGGTTGGCAACGCTGACCAGATGAACATCCGTTGGGGCAAGGCCGGCCGTATGCGCTGGAAGGGCGTCCGCCCGACCGTCCGCGGTGTCGTTATGAACCCGGTTGACCACCCGCACGGTGGTGGTGAGGGTAAGACCTCGGGTGGTCGCCACCCGGTGTCGCCGTGGGGCCACAAGGAAGGCCGCACCCGCAACCCGAACCGTTACTCGAACAACATGATCGTGCGCCGTCGTCGCCCGAACAAGAAGCGCTAAGAGGAGGTAAACAATGCCACGCA
Source organism: Corynebacterium sp. UMB6689 (assembly GCF_030215295.1). NCBI lineage: Bacteria > Bacillati > Actinomycetota > Actinomycetes > Mycobacteriales > Corynebacteriaceae > Corynebacterium > Corynebacterium sp. UMB6689. Next base: position 19,404 of record NZ_JASOLS010000004.1, read on the forward strand.
GCCTTAAGAAGGGCCCGTTCGTCGATGAGCACCTCCTCAACAAGGTTGATGCTCAGAACGAGGCCGGCACCAAGCAGGTCATCAAGACCTGGTCTCGCCGCTCCACCATCCTGCCCGACTTCATCGGTCACACCTTCGCCGTCCATGACGGCCGCAAGCATGTGCCGGTGTTCGTCGAGGACTCCATGGTTGGTCACAAGCTCGGTGAGTTCGCACCCACCAAGACCTTTAAGGGTCACGTCAAGGACGACAAGAAGGGACGTCGATAAGCGATGAGTGACACCATCACCTCCGCATCCGCAACGGCTCGCTACGTCCGCGTTACCCCGATGAAGGCACGCCGCGTCATCGACTTGGTCCGCGGTAAGTCCGTAGCCGAGGCACTTGCAATCCTGAAGTACGCTCCGCAGGGCGCCGCTGAGCCGGTTGCCAAGGTTGTTGCATCCGCAGCTGCCAACGCTGAGAACAACTTCGGCCTGGATCCGCGCACCCTGGTCATCTCCGAGGCATACGCCAACGAGGGTCCGACCATGCGTCGTTTCCAGCCGCGCGCACAGGGCCGCGCATTCATGATTCGTAAGCGCACCAGCCACATCACCGTGGTTGTCGAGAGCCAGAAGGAAGGGGCCAAGTAATGGGCCAGAAGATCCATCCTCACGGCCTACGTTTGGGCATCACTTCCGACTGGAAGACCCACTGGTACGCCGATAAGGACTACGCAAACTACGTAGCCGAAGACATCAAGATCCGCGAGTACCTGGAGAAGGGCCTCGACCGCGCCGGCATCGCCGACGTCGTCATCGAGCGCACCCGCGACCGCGTTCGCGTGGACATTCACACCGCCCGCCCGGGCATCGTGATTGGCCGCCGCGGCGCTGAGGCTGACCGTATTCGCCGTGAGCTGGAGAAGCTCACCGGCAAGATGGTTGCCCTCAACATCCTCGAGGTCAAGCAGGTCGACGCCAACGCAACCCTGGTTGCACAGTCCATCGCGGAGCAGCTGGTTAACCGCGTGGCATTCCGTCGTGCAATGCGCAAGGCTATCCAGTCCGCTATGCGCCAGCCGCAGGTCAAGGGCATCAAGATTCTGCTGTCCGGCCGCCTGGGCGGTGCAGAAATGTCTCGCGTTGAGCGCTACCACGAGGGTCGCGTTCCGCTGCACACCCTTCGCGCCGAAATCGACTACGGCACCGCAGAGGCCCACACCACCTTCGGCCGCATCGGCATCAAGGTGTGGATCTACAAGGGTGACGTTGTCGGTGGCGTCCGCGAGTCCGAACTGAACGCTCCGGCGCAGGGCCGCGGCCGCGGTGACCGTAACGGTCGCTCGCGCCGTGGTGGCCAGCGTCGCCAGCGCGCACAGCAGAAGCAGGAGGGCTAATCCATGCTGATTCCTAAGCGCGTCAAGTACCGTCGCCAGCACCGCCCGACCCGCTCGGGTGTGTCCAAGGGCGGTAACCGCATCAACTTCGGTGACTACGCCATCCAGGCTCTTGAGCCGGCGTACATCACCAACCGCCAGATTGAGGCCGCACGTATTGCCATCAACCGCCACGTCAAGCGTGGTGGCAAGGTGTGGATCAACATCTTCCCGGACCGTCCGCTGACCCAGAAGCCGCTCGGCGTGCGTATGGGTTCCGGTAAGGGTCCCGTCGAGAAGTGGGTTGCCAACGTTAAGCCGGGCCGCATCCTCTTCGAGATGACCTACCCGAACGAAGCTACCGCCATCGAGGCTCTGCGCCGCGCCGGCCAGAAGCTTCCGTGCAAGGTCCGCATCATCAAGAAGGAGGACCAGTTCTAATGGCTACCGGTACCCCCGCCCACGAGTTCCGTGAGCTCGACAACGCTGAGCTGGAGAACCGCCTGAAGGATGCGAAGGAAGAGCTTTTCAACCTTCGTTTCCAGAAGGCCACTGGCCAGCTGACCAACAACCGCCGCATCGGCACGGTTAAGCGCGACATCGCCCGCATCTACACCGTTCTGCGCGAGCGCGAGCTGGGCCTGTCCGTTGCTCCGGGAGCTGAGGCTTAATCATGAGTGAGGCAAACGTGAACACTAAGAAGGAAAAGGGCGCTCGCAAGACCCGCACCGGCATCGTTGTCTCCGACAAGATGAATAAGACCATCGTTGTCGAGCTCGAGGACCGCAAGCAGCACGCCCTCTACGGCAAGATTATGCGCACTAACAAGAAGGTTAAGGCGCACGACGAGAACGAGACCGCCGGCATCGGCGACCGCGTTCTCATCGCCGAGACTCGCCCGCTGTCCAAGGACAAGCACTTCCGTCTCGTCGAGATCGTTGAGAAGGCTAAGTAAAACCTAGCCCTCCTCGATAACAGTGGCCCCCACGGTTTACGTGGGGGTCATTTTTTATGCGCTCATCCCGTTGCCGCCGAAGGCGCGCTTCACACGACAGCCTGGAGAGGGGGAGTGCTCTCCAACCATGACGTTTACGCTGCAGGAACGTGTTAGGGTAAGCCCGTTCATCTCTTGAAAGGCTTATCTTCGTATGTCCTCGCTCTCGCGCATTACTGTTGCCCTCGCCTGCGCTTCCTCCGTTGCGGCCCTTGCTGGCTGTGCTGCCGAGGATCCTGCGCCTGTCGCTTCCGACGCCTCCACCGTAGATGCTGTCGACGTCGCTGCTTCAGCTACGGAGGAGGCCCAGGAAGACGACGCACAGCCACAGCCGAGCATCGGTGCAGCCGGCCCTCAGCCGACGCTGCCAGCCGGCTATAAACCTGGGGCCGCTGATTCTGGCACGGCTGAAAAACCGAGGACGTCCAACGCACAGGACGTAGCTAAAGACGGCGCGGGCACCTCTGCGGCCAGCGGCATCGAAAAGTGCGTGTACCGGAAGGATCGCGTCCGCAGCGAGGGTAATCCTGCCGATGTTCCCTCCACTGTGTCGGGCACCGTGTACAAAGCCCAAGCAGGTGACCTCGACGGCGGTGAGCCAGGCATTGTTTTGCCTGAATATGCCTCTAAGGAAGTCTGGTTCGTTGCCTTGGACGCGCCCACCACCTTGAGCGGCAGCATGAGCGGCAGGCCGGGTGAGGTGGAGGTTCGTGCAAACCAGGAATGCATCGGTTTCAGCAATGGGGATGCGTGGGACGGCTACGAAGGCACGAAGGTCACCTTGCCGATTGATGCCAGGAACGGTTTCTGGCAAAGCGATGTTAGTGTCCCTATGGGCACGCTGCGCGTGATCTACATACCGGCAGATATTCTTTAGCGATCCCGCCGGGGCGGCCGGTGCGTGAAAGCGATAGCGAGGCAAAACGCACTGAGCACCGCGCCCACCGCGAGAAGGAACGTGCCGATACGGTAGGGCGTGGCGCTCACCAGGTCGATGGTGTTATAAATCCGCAGCCACACCAACCAGCCAGCGATGAGCGCAGCGCTGCCTACCGCCGACAGGGCTCGTAAACCGCGGGTGGGGCGCTGGGAGGGGGAGAAGGCGTGGTAGGAGGCGTCGACAAGCGCGAGTGCGGCGAGCACCACCGACGCCCACGCCGCAAGCGGCACCGGTAGTAGTGCTGCAGCGCCGAAGAGCACCGGCAGGATGAAGGCCACGGCCACCAGCACGAAGAGCAGGCCGTGCAGGACGCCGGCGCGCAGTGGATAACTCACAGGCGCTCCTCCACCTCAGAAAGCGTGGGCGGCTGCGCGCCCGTGCGGGACACCGTAATGGCTGCGGCCGTCGCCGCAAAGCGCAGGATTTCCCGCCACTCCTCGACGCCCAGCGCATCAATATCCCGCTCCACCACCTGGCTCAAGAGCGCGGCCATGACTGTGTCGCCCGCGCCGATGGTGTCCGCCACCTCTACCGTGACCGGCGGGACCTGCACCGATACCGAATCTGTGCGCACACTGAGCCCCTCCGCGCCACGCGTGGTTACGACCACAGGCACTTGTGCCAGCGCGTCCTCACCGAGGAACTCAACTTCTTCCTCACTCAGCTTCAGCAGCGTGACGTGCGGCAGCAAGGACAGCAAGAACTCACGGTGCGCCGGGGTGGCGAAGAAGGGGCGGATGTTGGGATCCAAGGCCACTTTCGTGCCCTGTGCCGCAAGCTCCTGAAGCAGCGCGGCATAGCGGGATGCGCCAGGCTCCAAGGCGAGGGAGACGGTGCCGAAGCAGGCCCAGGGGACGTCGGCAAGCACAGGCTCCACCAGGCGGTCCGCCGTGCCCTCCGTATAGAAAGAATAGGTGGCCGACCCGTCCTCCCCGATATTGCAGACCGCTAGTGTTGTGGGCTCGTCACCGCGCTGCACGAGCGAGGTATCGACGCCCTCTTCAGCAAGGCGTTCAATCAGCGCCTGCCCGAATGCATCCCGCGAGAGACGCGACTGAAATCCCACGTTTGCACCCAAACGCCCCGCCGCGACCGCTACGTTGAAGGGGCCGCCACCCAAGGCCGGGGTTAAGTCCGCCAGCTGTCCGCGTCCCCGTGGTACGAGGTCAACGAGGCCTTCGCCACACACCATAATGTCCATGGACCCCATACTATCGAGAGCATGAACTACCGTCCGCTTTTCCACCTCTCTCCGCCCTCCGGCCGCCTGAACGACCCCAACGGAGTTTTCATCGACGGCGATAACCTGCATGTTTATTATCAGCACGACCCCTGCTTCCCCCACGCGGCAAAGCAGACGGGCTGGGGGCATGCCGTGGCTTCCTTGAGCGAGGCGAAGCCATGGCGGCACTACCCGGACGCGCTGTACCCCATCCGTGAGCACGACGCCCACGGTTGTTACTCGGGTGGTGCGGTGGTCGACGGCGAGGACGTCTGGCTGTTTTATACCGGCAACCTGAAGCGCGAAGGCGTGCGGATTCCCTCGCAGAACCGCGTCCGCGCAGTCGATGCGGGTGGTCCGGAGGGCGGCCTGTACGAGCACGATCCCGCGAATCCACTCATCAATGGGCCCGCGGAGGGCTTCACGGGGCATTTTCGCGATCCCCAGATCACCTGCGATAAGGACGGCTGGCGCATGGTGCTCGGCGCCCAGGCGGAGGATGAAACGGGGCACGCCGTGCTCTACCGTTCTACAGATCTGGCGCAGTGGTCCTTCCAAGGTCCGCTCACCTTTGATACCTCGGGCGCTGAGCCGGGCCTCAGCCCGGACCTGGTGCCGGGTGGCTACATGTGGGAATGCCCCAACCTCGTCACTATGTGTGACCGCGCGACGGGGGAGGACAAGGACGTCCTAGTCATCTGCCCGCAAGGTCTTGAGCCGGTGCTTGCCGACGGCACCACGCACTATGCCTCCTCCGACCAGTGCGGCTACCTCGTGGGCCGCTTGGAGGGAACGGTTTTCCACGTCGAGCGCGGCTTCAGCGAGCTGGACTATGGCCACCAGTTCTATGCGCCGCAGCTGGTGGAAAAGGATGGCGAGGCCATCATGCTGGGCTGGATGGGGCTGCCCGCGCAGGATGACACCCCGACGGTTGCGAAAGGCTGGGTCCACACGCTCACCTTGCCGCGGCGCGTGTGGCTGGAGGATGGCTGGTTGCGCCAGGCGCCGCTGTGGTCCGTGCCGGCGGGGCCGGCACGAGAGGGGTTCGGTTCTGTAGCAACGCTGACGGCCGGCGAGGGAACGTATGTGCTTGTCGACGACTCCGGTGCCGACGCTTTCCGCGTCACCTACGGCGAGGGAAAGCTGCGGCTTAACTCTGGTGAAGATGAGCGCGTCGTGTCCTGCCCGGCGGGTTCTGTGGAGCTCATCGCGGATGGCTGCGCGGTAGAAGTCTTCGCGGGCGATGGGCGGATTGCGGGGGCGTCGGCAGTCTTTGGTGCCAGCGACGCTCGCTGGCGCGGTTGGGAGGCCCGTTAGGGTGTGAACTTTCCTATATTTGCGCCCGATTGCTTGGCTTTATGTTGAGTAACGTGTCTAATAAGAGGTGACACTGTTAAATTCATCTCACTCTTCTAGGAGGCACGCCGGAATGGATCACTCACAGGTCGCGGCGCGAATACTCTCAGCCATCGGCGGCGAAGACAACATCGTGGCGCTCGCACACTGCGCCACTCGCCTGCGCATGGTGCTCAAAGACAGCAAGAAGGTCGACAAGGCCGCCCTGGAAAACGATCCGGACCTCAAAGGCATTTTTGAGGCCGGGGGCATGTTCCAGGTCATCGTCGGTCCGGGCGATGTCAACATCGTCTTCGACCAGCTCAACAAGATAACCACCAAGGACATCGCGGTGTCCACGGACAAGCTCAAGGACATTGCCGCCGACTCGGGCAACTGGTTCTCCCGCGCGGTAAAGGTCCTCGCGGATATCTTCGTGCCTCTCATCCCGATTCTGGTCGGCGGCGGTCTGCTCATGGCGCTCAATAACGTGCTTACCGTCAACGGCCTGTTCGGTGAGCAGTCCGTTATTGAGATGTTCCCGGCCATGGCAGATGTTGCTGGGCTCATTAACCTTTTGGCCTCCGCGCCGTTTGCCTTCCTGCCGATCTTGGTGGGCTTTACCGCCACCAAGCGCTTCGGCGGTAACGAGTTCCTCGGCGCCGGCATGGCCATGGCGATGGTGATGCCGGACCTGGTCAATGGTTACCAGGTGGCCGCGACCATCGAGGCAGGGGAGATGGCCTACTGGAATATCTTCGGCCTCGACGTTGCCCAAGCGGGCTACCAAGGCTCCATCCTGCCCATCCTGGTCATCGCGTGGATTCTGGCCACGATTGAGAAATTCCTGCACAAGCACCTTAAGGGAACGGTGGACTTCCTGCTCACCCCGCTGCTCACGCTGCTGGTGACGGGCTTTATTACCTTCATCGCAGTGGGGCCGGTGCTGCGCACTGCGGGCGACATGCTCGGCGCGGGTCTTAATGACCTGTACACCTTCGCCGGCCCGGTGGGCGGCTTCATCTTCGGTCTGTTCTACTCGCCGATTGTCATCACGGGCCTGCACCAATCCTTCCCGCCGATCGAGACCATGCTGTGGAACGAGGGCGGCTCCTTCATCTTTGCGGTCGCTTCCGTGGCCAACATTGCCCAGGGTGGCGTGGCCCTGGCGGTCTACTTCCTGACCCGTTCTGAGAAGCTCAAGGGTCTGTCCGGCGCTTCGGGTGTGTCCGCGCTCTTCGGTATTACCGAGCCTGCCATCTTCGGTGTGAACCTGCGACTGCGCTGGCCTTTCTACATCGGCATGGGTGCCTCCGCGATTGCCGCGACGCTCATTGCGCTTTTCGACGTCAAAGCAACCGCCCTCGGCGCCGCCGGCTTCATCGGCTTCGTCTCCATGCATCCCGAGGATTACACGCAGTTCTTCGTCTGCGCCTTTACCTCTTTGATCCTCGCTTTCGGCGTGGCCTTTGCCTATGGCCGCTACCTCATTTCCAAGCATGGTTCCATCGACCCCGATGAGACCGGTGCTGCCACCGGTGTCGGCGGCGCGGTGCCTGCTGCCACCGCCGACCCGAATGCCTATCGCGTGGCCTCCCCGTTGGCTGGTAAGGCCATCGCCTTGGAGTCGGTCTCGGACCCGATGTTTGCCGCTGGAAAGCTGGGCGCGGGCGCGGCCGTCGAGCCGACCGAGGGGCGCCTCGTCTCCCCGATCGACGGCAAGGTGACCGTCACCTTCCCCTCCAAGCACGCGTATGCCGTGCGCGGCAAGGACGCCGACGGCAACAACGTGGACATCCTCATGCACATCGGCTTCGACACCGTGAACCTCAAGGGCGAGCACTTCACCTCGCATGTGTCCAAGGGCGATGAGGTCAAGGCGGGTGACCTGCTGTGCGAGTTCGACATCGCAGCCATCAAGGCCGCTGACTACCCGGTGACCACGCCGGTCGTCGTGTCCAACTCGAAGAAGACAGGCCCGGTCCTGCCGGCCTTCGTCACGGGCGAGGAGATTTCCTTCGGCGAGGCCCTTCTCACCGTGGATCCGAAGCCGGACCCCGCCGCTGAGACAGGCAGCACGGCAGTGCAGGCCTCTCACTCCTAGGACTCCTTCTGCCCAGGGCCCCGGTATTCACCCCCGGGGCCCTTTTGAGTGAGCGCCGATAATCTATATGTCCAGGCCTGGAAGGCGACTCACCCAGGTCGTCGCCAAGCACTGCGTTACCGCGCGACGACGCCCACCTGCACCGTTCGGCCTCCAGGTCTGGACGTATGCACCAGGTGTGGGGCTGTGGCGAAGGTGCAGGACGCTATCGAGCCGCGCAGTGAAGGTGGTGAACTGTTGTATCTGTGGCGAAGGTGCAGGACATCGGTTAAAAGTTGTACATGAACAATGAACAACTCTTTACATACCTCGACCAAAATCTTATAGACCTTCGGAAGCTTCCTAACAGTGATCCACTGTGGAAGAAAGTGCATGCAGATAAAGTGGCGAGACTCGCCTGGTGTTATGTACTGCCGATGGTTCAGTGGCGGCAGTTAAAGCCTTGGCAGCAACAGGCGGCGAAGGCATATGCCTTGGGGCTTACCCTGCCTAGGGCGACTCTCCTGGGGAAGTCGGCTGCCCTTATCCACGGGATTCCCCTTATTGCGCCACCTCAAGAGTGGGAGGCAACGCTTCCCTCCAATTCGGTACCGCAGCGTGTTAAGTCGCGGAATGTGCGCTACCGCCGCACGGATCTGCGTGGGAAAGAGACCGTTGTTCATGGCATTCGTGTCACATCGCTGGAGCGAACAGCGCTGGATATCGCGCGCTTCCACGGATTCGAGGAAGGCCTTGTTGCTGTTGACGCGGTGCGGGCGCGAAACGTGGGAAAGTTCTGGATTGATGAAACGTTAGGCGCGATGGGAAGAGTAAAAGGCGTCGCCGCGGCGCGCCAGGCGGTTGCGGCCAGCGTTAATATCGCGGAGTCACCGTGGGAGTCCTACGCTCGTGCACTCATTATCGCCGCCAACTATCCCGGGTTGCACTGGGTGAAAGCGCAGTACGCGATTGAGAACTATCGTGCCGACCTTGTCATAAACGGGTGGCTCGTGGTCGAAATTGATGGCAACGTGAAATACCGACGCGATATTGATGAGGTGATTCTCGCTGAACATCGCCGCCAGCAAGACATTCTCAATAAGGGCTTTGTAGTCCTGCGTTTTAGTCCGGAGCAGCTGAACTCGCGCCCAGAATATTTTCAAAAGGTAGTAGGGGAGCACCTCCATCGCGGGCCAAGGCGTTAAAAGGGCAGGGGTGGAAACCGAACGGTGCGCGGCGTGGTGCACACGCGTGATTTGGGAAAACAACAGCGAGCATGCTTGAATATATGGGTTGCATATGGCCGGTCGGTGCAGCGCGATGCGTTTCCGAATCGCCGCACCGAGACCCTTCGACCGCTGTGAACAGCGAGTTCGTTGCACAGCCTGTGCCACATAAGCAAGTAGACCAGGTGTGTCAAGGACGGAAATCTTGACGCACGTTAATCCAGGTCAGGAGACCCATAGTGATTCAGAAAGAATCGCGTCTGCGCGTCGCCGATAACTCTGGTGCACGAGAGATCCTCGTCATCCGCGTTCTCGGCGGCTCCGTTCGACGTTTCGCTGGCATTGGTGACATCGTCGTCGCCACTGTCAAGGAAGCCATCCCGGGTGGCAACGTAAAGGAAGGCGACATCGTCAAGGCCGTCATCGTACGCGCCAAGAAGGAGACCCGTCGCCCGGACGGCTCCTACATCGCATTCGATGAAAACGCCGCAGTTATTCTCAAGGGTGACAACGAGCCGCGCGGTACCCGCATCTTCGGCCCGGTTGCTCGCGAACTTCGTGACAAGCGCTTCATGAAGATCGTTTCTCTCGCACCGGAGGTGATCTAGTCTTATGAAGATTCATAAGGGCGATATGGTGATCGTTATTTCGGGCCCGGACAAGGGCGCGAAGGGCAAGGTCATCGAGGCATACCCGAAGCGTGACAAGGTCCTCGTTGAGGGCGTTAACCGCGTCAAGAAGCACGTTGCTAACTCCGCTACCGAGCGTGGCGCCGAGTCCGGCGGAATCGTTACCCAGGAAGCTCCGATCCACGTGTCCAACGTTGCGATCGTTGACTCCGAGGGCAACCCGACCCGCGTGGGCTACCGTTTCGACGAGAACGGCAAGAAGGTCCGCATCGCACGTAGCAACGGGAAGGACATCTAAAATGAGCGAGAACTACACTCCGCGTCTGAAGACCCGCTACCGCGAGGAAATCAAGAAGGCTCTGAACGAAGAGTTCAAGTACGAGAACGTGATGCAGATTCCGGGCGTCACCAAGGTTGTCGTCAACATGGGTGTGGGCGACGCTGCCCGCGACTCCAAGATGATCAACGGCGCTCTCGAGGACCTTACCGCTATCACCGGCCAGAAGCCGCAGGTGCGTCGCGCTAAGAAGTCCATCGCTAACTTCAAGCTCCGTGAGGGCATGCCCATCGGCGCACGCGTTACCCTGCGTGGCGACCGCATGTGGGAGTTCCTGGACCGCCTGCTGACCATCGCGCTGCCGCGTATTCGCGACTTCCGCGGTCTCTCCGACCAGCAGTTCGACGGCCACGGCAACTACACCTTCGGCCTCAGCGAGCAGACCATGTTCTACGAGATCGACATCGACAAGGTGGACCGCCCGCGCGGTATGGACATCACCGTCGTCACCTCCGCTACCAACGACGAGGAAGGTCGCAAGCTCCTGCGCGAGCTCGGCTTCCCGTTCAAGTAAGCGGCGACACTTTCTCTTTGAGATAGAGAACGACCCCCGGTACTCCCTGCAAGGAGGCCGGGGGTTTCGCGCGTCCTGACACGGAGTACGATATCGGGTGCCTTAACGTTTCTCGAGCCAGTGAGGTACTGGATGTCTCTCAACGAAGCCGCCGCCGTTGCGGTGAAGAAGAAGCTCACGCTTCTCGACGAATCCCTCGCCCGTTTCGCCGTGCGAGCTACCCTGGCGGGCGCGTACCTAGCCATCGGCACGGCATTCGCTGGCGTAGTGGGGATGGGTGTCGAAAAGCACGCGGCTGGCTTGGGCTCCTTGGTTTTCGCTGCGCTTTTCGGGCTCGGCCTGTTCGCCATTGTCATCTTGGGTGCTGATTTGGCCACCAGCAACATGATGTACATGGTCTACGGCGCGGTGAAGAAGCAGGTGGGGTGGGGAAAGGCGCTGTGGTTGCTCGTGGTGACCACGCTGTTTAACCTCGTCGGCGTAGTGATTTTTGCCGCCGCCATGTCGGTGTCCGCGAAGCTGGGAAACATGGACCCGGGTCACCTTATCGCCACGATGTCGGCGGGGAAGCTGGAGAAGACCCCGGGCGGTCTTTTCGTCGAGGCCATCGTTGCCAACTTCGTGGTGAACATGGCGATCATCGGGGCGATGTCGGCCAAGGAGCTGGTGTCCAAATTCTTCGTCATCGTTCCCATCATCGCGTGCTTTGTGGGCTTAAGCCTTGAGCACGTCATCGCGAACTTCTGTCTGATGTTGCTGACGGTCTTCTGTGCTAGCCCGCTGCCCGATGCCTTTAGCCTGGGCGCGGTGCTCACCAACTGGTCCATCGCGTGGATGGGAAACCTCATCGGCGGTGGCTTCCTCATGGGTGGGGTCTACGCGTGGCTTAACTCCGGCCCGGAAGCGTATCGCGACTAAGTTGACCCGAATAAAGGTTGAATCGGTCGCCGCGGGCAAAGCCGACGAGCGCCATGCCCGTCTCCCGGGCGGTTGTGACGGCTAGGGAGGAGGCTGCGGAGACCGCGACGAGCAAGCCGAAGCCGGCCATAGCGGCCTTGTTGACGAGTTCGAAGCTGGCGCGCGAGCTCATGACCAGAATGAGGTCACTGGCGGGCAGCTTTCCTTCCATGAGCAGGTTGCCGATGACCTTGTCGGCGGCGTTGTGGCGGCCGACGTCCTCGCGCACCACGACGGGATCGCCGTCGAGAGTAAAGGCCCCGGCAGCGTGAATACCTCCGGTTTTACGGAACTGTTTTTGCTCCGCCTTCAGGGCATCGGGCAGCTTGGCGACGACCCCCGGATCTACCGGCACCTGTGGAATCTCGTAGCGTGACTGCTTCATGAGTGCCTCGATGGAGGAGGTGCCACACACGCCGCAGGCGGACGTGGTGGTGGTCAGACGCAGATCGGCGAGCGTGAGCGCGTGGGGGTTAGCCAGCTCCACGTCGAGCAGATTATAGGGATTGCGCCCATCCACCGAGGCGCCGGCGCAGTAGCGGGCCTCGCGAACATCGCTGACCTTCTCAATGTGTCCTTCGGAGTGGAGGAAACCATGTGCCAGCTCGACGTCGTGTCCCGGGGTGCGCATCGTCGTCGTTAGTGTTTGCCCACCGACGCGGATCTCCAGCGGCTCCTCGCCGGCGACGGAATCGCCACGGGTATCGACTTGGGTGACGTGGCCGTTCTCATCGAGGCGCACCTTGGTCACAGCGAATGTGGCGTTGACGCGCCCGCTCATCGGTTGAGGGCCTCCTTCAAGGTGGCAATGTGTGCGCGGGCCTCATCGGTGTTCTTGGACGCGAGCCCCACCAGGTAAGCGGTTAGGGGAGCGGCGGGCCGGGACTGGGTATGCGCAACGTCTTTGGTCAGATCGAGAAGTTCTTTGATCAAAGCGGTGGCCTCCTCGGGAGAGGCGCCGATCAGCTCGGCAGCCTCCTTCAGCCACTGATGGGCGGTGCGGATCGGATCAGGTGTTTCGCTCATGGCTTCCTATGCTAACGCGTTTTGGAAAACTGCATGTCAGCGGGTAGAGTAATCCGACGGACTTGCATTTTTCCACTCCTGTTCCGCGAAAACAGTGCAGGAGGTGCGGAAACGTGCCAAGCCGGAAGAATTGAACACATCTACTTTGTTGTAGGCCCCTCGCCGTAGATAGCGGACCGTTGTCTGTATCAAAGGGTGGCGAGCGCCTCGTGGTATTGACCGCGGGGAGCGTGAGTAGCCCGAAATCACACGGAGAACGCTTTGGTGAGCTTTTGTGGGAACCGCAACGAGAAAGGTTAAAGGTCACTCATATGACTATGACTGATCCTATTGCCGACATGCTGTCGCGCGTGCGCAACGCATCTAATGCGCACCACGACGTCGTGTCGATGCCGACCTCCAAGCTCAAGGCGAACATCGCTGAGATCTTGAAGCAGGAAGGCTACATCGCTGACTACTCCGTCGAGGGCCACGAGCTGTCCCTCGAGCTTAAGTACAACAACCGTGAGCGTTCCCTCTCGGGTCTGCGTCGCGTGTCTAAGCCGGGTCTGCGTGTGTACGCAAAGTCCACCGAACTGCCGCAGGTTCTGGGCGGCCTGGGCGTGGCTATCATTTCCACGTCTCAGGGTCTGCTTACCGACCGTCAGGCTCAGGAGAAGGGTGTAGGCGGAGAAGTTCTCGCCTACGTCTGGTAAGGGAGGATTGACACATGTCTCGTATCGGTCTAGCACCTATCGCCGTCCCGAAGGGCGTCGACATCACCATCAATGGCCAGGTCGTCAACGTTAAGGGCTCCAAGGGTGCCCTCGAGGTTGAGCTACCGGAGCCGATCACCGCAGCCGTCGAGGATGACGAGATCAAGGTCTCCCGTCCGGATGACGACCGCAAGAACCGCGCCCTGCACGGTCTGGCCCGCTCCCTGGTCAACAACGCCGTTGTTGGCGTGACCGAGGGCTACACCAAGAAGATGGAAATCTTCGGTGTTGGTTACCGTGTCCAGCAGAAGGGTAAGGACCTGGAGTTCTCTCTGGGCTACTCCCACCCGATCCTCATCGAGGCTCCGGAGGGCATCACCTTCGCTGTGGATGGCGCAACCAAGCTCTCCGTATCTGGTATTGACAAGCAACTGGTTGGACAGGTCGCCGCGTACATCCGCCGCCTGCGTAAGGACGATCCTTACAAGGGCAAGGGTATTCGCTATGACGGCGAGCAGGTCCGCCGCAAGGTCGGAAAGACGGGTAAGTAAGCAATGGCTAACACTGAAAACGCAAAGCGCACCCCGGTTGGCAAGGACATTTCCTCGCGTCGTCGTGAAGCACGCGCGCGCCGCCACTTCCGCATCCGTAAGACCCTCCGCGGCACCCCTGAGGCACCGCGTCTGGTCGTTCACCGCTCCTCCCGCCACATGCACGTTCAGGTCATCGACGACCTGGCCGGCCACACCCTGGCTGCCGCTTCCTCCATGGAAGCCGACGTGCGTGCACTCGAGGGCGATAAGAAGGCCAAGGCTGCCAAGGTAGGCCAGCTCATCGCTGAGCGCGCCAAGGCCGCTGGCATCGAGCAGGTCGTCTTCGACCGTGCAGGCTACAAGTACCACGGCCGCGTTGCTGCGCTGGCCGACGCCGCTCGCGAAGGTGGTCTGCAGTTCTAATGATTAAGGCATACGGAAACATCAACGGAAGGAACGCCTAATGTCGGACCGTGAACAGCGTGACGGCGGACGCTCCGCCGAGAACAACAACGACCGCAAGGGTCGCAACAACGGCCGTCGTAACGACCGCCGCAACCACCAGGACAACGAGCGCGATAAGTACATCGAGCGCGTTGTGACCATCAACCGCGTCGCTAAGACCGTTAAGGGTGGCCGCAACATGTCCTTCACCGCTCTCGTCGTCGTGGGCGACGGCCAGGGCATGGTCGGCGTCGGCTACGGCAAGGCCAAGGAAGTCCCGGCCGCAATCCAGAAGGGTGCAGAAGAGGCTCGCAAGAACTTCTTCCGCGTCCCGATGATTGCTGGCACCATTACCCACCCGGTTGAGGGTCGTGACGCAGCTGGCATCGTGATGATGAAGCCGGCCGCTCCGGGTACCGGTGTCATCGCCGGCGGTGCTGCTCGTCCGGTGCTTGAGTGCGCTGGCGTGCAGGACATTCTGTCGAAGTCCCTGGGCTCCGACAACGCTCTCAATGTCGTCCGCGCTACCGTGGACGGCCTCAAGCAGCTGGTTCGCCCGGAGGAAGTTGCCGCACGTCGTGGCAAGTCCCTCGAGGAGGTCGCACCGGCCCAGATGCTGCGCAAGCGCGCAGGTCAGGAGGCATAAGCAATGGCTCTGAAGATTACTCAGGTAAAGGGCCTTGTGGGCACCAAGCCGAACCACCGCGCAAACATGGAGTCGCTTGGTCTCAAGCGCATCGGACACTCTGTTGTGAAGCAGGACACCCCGATCATCCGCGGTATGGTTCACAAGGTGCGTCACCTGGTCACCGTCGAAGAAGTGGCAGGGGAGTAAACCATGGCTGATATCATCAAGCTCCACGACCTGCGCCCGGCCGCAGGATCCAACAAGCCCAAGACCCGCGTCGGCCGCGGTGAGGCATCCAAGGGTAAGACCGCTGGTCGCGGTACCAAGGGCACCGGAGCTCGTAAGCAGGTACCGGCTGCTTTCGAGGGTGGCCAGATGCCGATCCACATGCGTCTGCCGAAGCTTAAGGGCTTCAAGAACCCGAACCACGTTGAGTACCAGGTAGTCAACGTTGCTGACCTCGCAGAGGCTTTCGCTAACGGTGGCGACGTCACCGTTGCGGACATCGTTGCTGCTGGCCTGGTTCGCAAGAACCAGCCGGTCAAGGTTCTGGGCAACGGTGAGATCAACGTTAAGTTGAACGTCACCGCTGACAAGTTCTCCAAGTCTGCTGTTGAGAAGATCGAGGCTGCTGGCGGCACCGCCACCGCAACCAAGTAATTCTCTTACAGGCTCTGTGAGAGCCATAGCCCTCCCGCGGCGCCACCTTTCGGTGGCCTTCGGGAGGGCTTCTGGCGTTTTCGGGGCAGCCCTGGGCGCAGAAGGCATGAGTACCTTTTGAGGGGTGCCTTATGGCTTGCGCGTTATGTATTGACCTGGGGGGTTACGTGGAGAGGCCCTCAAAAGGCATCTCTCAAAAGGTATTAATGCCTTTTGAGAGAAACCTTATGGCATGAAATTTATGCGGCGCCGTTAGGCCTCGTTGACCGTCTTCTCGTAGAGGCCGGGGAAGCGGCCATCCGGATCGGTGACGGCCTTGATTCGCTCCGGGAGGTTTCCGCCGTAGAGCTTGGCAAATTCTTCGGGGGAGTAGAATGCCTCCGAATACAACGATTTATGCCCGCCGAGTTCGCTGACTTTAGCTTCGATGACGCGATTGAAGGCGCCATTGCCTGGAGCAGAGGGGTCGACGTGATTGCCCTCCACGCCTGACCAAAAGCCCACGTTGATCCAGGTCTGGCCCGGACGCAGGGGGTACAGCGGCCACGGAGCTGGGGAATCAGCGGCCAGCGTGCCCGCGTCAACGAGGTCTTCGACGCCCTCGCGCAGCCGAATCGGGCACAGCCACACTGGTTGGATGTCGGAGGCTTGGAAAAACCAATCCAAGAACTCCGGCAAATTGTCCGGTGTGACCTCGATGTCCTGCACCACGCGCTCGGCGGGGGGCAGGCCCTTCGGCTTCTTGATGAAGTTGTACTCCAGCTCGTATTTGCGGTCTAGGCGCACGAGCTTCCAGTAGAAGGAACTGCGGCGCAGCTGCCGCGGCCACACCTTGCGCACGCGCGGATTCTGCGCTCCGAAAGCGCGCGAGCACCAGAACCAGTCCGTGTCCCAGCGCCAGATATAGTCGCGCACCGTGAGGCGGTCGCGGCGGATGCCGCGGGCGTGCTGAAGGCTGCGGTAGAAGATCTTGTCGCGCGTGTAGTCGGAGGTCGGCCCCGCCTCATCCGTAAAACGGGCCATGACGAGGTATGACTCCTCCGGCGAGAAGACCACGCCATCCAGGCCGTGCACTTCGACATCGTCATAGGTGTGGGTGCGGGAGACGTCGTCAAGCGTGCGTGCCAAAGACTCGAAGTCGTGAAAGCGTACCTCCCGCAGCTCCACATAGGGTTTGACCGCGCGCAACTCAATCTTCAGGCGCACCGCATAGCCCAAGGAGCCATAGGAGTTGGGGAAGAGGCGGAAGAGATCGACGTTCTCCTCGCGCGAGCACGTGACAATATCCCCCGTGCCGGTCAGGATGTCCATCTCCAGGACGGATTCATGCGGCAGTCCATCGCGGAAGCTCGTGGACTCCACTCCCATCCCCGTCACGGCGCCGCCCAGGGTAATGGTCTTGAGCTGCGGCACCACAAAGGGCATAAGCCCATGCGGCAGGGTGGCGTCGACGAGGTCCTCGTAGGTGCACATGCCCTGGACCTCGGCGGTCTGTGCGATCGGATCGACCTCAATCACCCCATCCAGACCGGAGACGTCCAGCCCGGCTTGCTCACCGCTGCGCCCGCGGAACAGGTTCGAGGTTTTCTTGGCCAAACGCACACGCTTATCTTTCGGCACCGCGTGGAAGCTACGCAGGAGCTTATCGACGCCCTCCCGGTGCGCCTTCCAGCCCACCGGCGGAATCTCTACTGCGTCAACGCTGCGGTGATTGCGGATGAGATCGGTCAACATAAAACTCCCTTAAGTCTTTAGAAGCGCGAATCTTCCCACCAGCGGCGCTCTGGCACGCCGGCGCGGGAGCCGGCTTCGCCCAGTTTGACGCCCACGAAGTGGTACAGATTGATGATGTTGTGCTCAAAGCCCCACTCGGAGCCGGCCATGTAGATGGCCCACAGGCGCGCGGT
This sequence comes from Corynebacterium sp. UMB6689, assembly GCF_030215295.1. NCBI lineage: Bacteria > Bacillati > Actinomycetota > Actinomycetes > Mycobacteriales > Corynebacteriaceae > Corynebacterium > Corynebacterium sp. UMB6689. The sequence continues at coordinate 36,894 of NZ_JASOLS010000004.1, forward strand.
GGGCAGACCCACCAGCGAGCAGGCTTCCTCCCAATTCTCCTTGAGGTTCTCGCACCAATCATGCAGCGTGCGCATGTAGTCGAAGCGGAGGGATTCCGTGTGGACAACTTCGAATCCGGCATCCTGCATGCACTTGGTGATGGTGCCGGAGCCGGAGAGCTCGCCGTCGGGGAAGATATAGCGGTCGATGAACCCACCCTTCGGCGTTTTATGGTTATCCGGGTAGGTGATGCAGTGGTTGAGCATCACACCACCTGGCTTGAGCTTGCCGTGAAGGAAGCTGAAGAAGCTGGGATAGTTCTTGACACCGATATGCTCGAGTAGCCCGATGGCGGAGATGGCATCGAAGCCTTCCTCGGTGACGTCGCGGTAATCCAGGAAGCGGATTTCCGCCAGGTCCTCGAGGCCCTCCTCCTTAATCTTGGCTTGGCCCCATTCAGCCTGTTCCTTGGACAAGGTCACACCGACTGACTTCACGCCGCGCTTAGCGGCGTAGCGCACCATCCCGCCCCAGCCACAGCCGACGTCCAGGTGGCGGTCGCCCTCCTTGAGGCGCAGCTTGTCGAAGATGAGCCGGTACTTGTTTTCCTGAGCCTCATCCAGCATGGCGTCGGGGGAGGGGTAGTAGGCGCAGGTATATGTCATCGAATCGCCGAGGAAGAGTTCGTAGAAGTCATTGCCCACGTCGTAGTGATCGGAGATGACGTCTGCATCGCGCTCCTTGGAATGCTTGGACAGGCCTTCGTGCAGCTTGCGGCGCAGCCAGGAAGCGCGCTCAACCTCTGGGACCGGCTGGATTTGGAAGGCACCCAGCGAGGCTAAGGAGCGGGCTACCCGGGCCAGTGCCTTGGCGTCCGGGCGGGAGAACTTGTCATACATCGCATGCAAGGCGTCGAAGATGCCATAGGGATGCGCCGGGTGTTCGCCTTCGACCGTGATGCCGTCGGTGACATAGGCGCGGGCGAACCCGACGTCCCCTGGGTGAGTAGCGATATAGGCCAAGCCCTGGAGGTTGTTAATCCTGACGGTGAACTGCGCATCGGCCGGGCCGGTAGAGGAACCGTCGAATGCCTCCCAGCGGAAGGGGTTGGGGCTGGGAACGAAGGTATCGATGATCTCAGCCACGGTCATTGGGGTGAATCGCTTACTCATAAAATTACATACTTCTTTCGGTTCAGTGTCTGGCAGATCAAGAACGGCCATACTCCGAGACACTCCAGGCGTCGCCGGAAAGGTCGAAAAGACGTAAAAATCTTGTAAGGACATTGCCTTAAAGCAACGGGGTCCATGGTAGGCCCGATCTGTAGAAGGCGCTAAGGGGGAAAACCATAGGGAGCCCAGCGGCGTGGCATGGGCGGGCTCAATGTGGCGAATGCGGCCGAGGCTGGTAGGGTGATGGGGTCAAAAGTGTTCAACCGTTCCTATGAGAGACCTTAAAAAGACTCTTAAAGTTTGGGAACAGATGAGATCCACCCCCGTGCGCGGCGAATTCGAACCGCATAGCAAGCGCGGTAGGCCAGGAGGATTGAGTAGTGTCCGCCATTTTGCAGGCTTTCAAAGATGCCGACCTGCGTAAGAAGATCATCTTCACGATCGTGATGATCATTCTCTACCGCGTTGGTGCACAGATCCCGTCGCCGGGCGTTGATTACGCCACCATCGCCGGCCGTCTTCGTGACCTCACGGAGGAAGCAGGCAACCTCTATTCGGTGATCAACCTGTTCTCCGGTGGTGCGCTCCTGCAGCTGTCCATCTTCGCCATCGGCATCATGCCGTACATTACGGCGTCGATTATCGTGCAGCTGCTGACCGTGGTGATTCCCCACTTCGAGCAGTTGAAGAAGGAGGGGCAGTCCGGTCAGGCCAAAATGACGCAGTACACGCGCTACCTCACCCTGGCGTTGGCGCTGCTGCAGTCTTCGGGCATCGTGGCTCTGGCGGACCGCGAGCAGCTTCTGGGACAAGGCGTGCGCGTCCTGGCGGAGGACCGCAACTTCTTTACCCTCATCGTGCTCGTTATCACCATGACCTCCGGCGCCATCCTCGTGATGTGGATGGGCGAGCTGATTACTGAGAAGGGCATCGGCAACGGTATGTCGCTGATGATTTTCGCCGGTATCGCTACCCGCCTTCCTACCGACGGCGTTAACATCCTCCAAAATAATGGTGGCCTGGTCTTTGCCATGGTTCTCGCGGGCCTCATCTTCCTCGTCGTTGGTATTACCTTCATCGAGCAGGGCCAGCGCCGCATTCCGGTGCAGTACGCCAAGCGCATGGTCGGCCGCCGCCAGTACGGTGGTTCCTCCACCTACCTGCCGCTCAAGGTCAACCAGGCCGGCGTTATCCCTGTCATCTTCGCTTCCTCGCTGATCTACATGCCGGTGCTCATCACCCAGATTGTTAACTCAGGTTCCGCGGGCGTATCTGATAACTGGTGGCAGCGCAATGTCATCGCGCACTTGCAGTCGCCGAGCTCCTGGCAGTACATCGTCCTGTACTTCGTGCTCACCATCTTCTTCTCCTACTTCTACGTTTCGGTTCAATATGACCCGGCCGAGCAGGCTGAGAACATGAAGAAGTATGGTGGATTTATCCCGGGCATTCGCCCGGGCCGACCGACCGCCGAGTACCTAGGCTTTGTCATGAACCGTCTGTTGTTCGTCGGCTCGATCTACCTCGCGGTTATCGCCGTCCTGCCGAATATCCTCCTGGATCTCGGAATCGGCAGCGCTGGTGCCGCTGGTACCTCCGCTTTCGGTGGTACCGCCATCCTCATTATGGTCTCGGTGGCCCTGACTACGGTCAAGCAAATCGAGTCCCAGCTCCTACAATCCAACTACGAAGGACTGCTTAAGTAATGCGTTACGTACTCCTTGGCCCTCCCGGTGCCGGCAAGGGCACCCAAGCCGCTCTCCTCAGCGAGAAGCTCGGCGTTCCGCACATCTCCACCGGTGACCTCTTCCGCGCCAATATTGGTGAGGGCACCCCGCTCGGCCTCGAGGCCAAGTCCTACATTGACGCCGGCAAGCTGGTGCCGACCGACGTCACCGCTCGCATGGTGGAGGACCGCCTTAACCAGGATGATGCCAAGGACGGCTTCCTTCTCGACGGCTTCCCGCGCACCGTGCAGCAGGCCGACATTCTTGAAAAGCTACTCTCTGACAAGGACCTGAAGCTCGATGGTGTCCTGAACTTTGAGGTATCCGAGGACGTTGTGGTCGAGCGCATGCTCGCCCGCGGCCGCGCGGACGACACCGAGGAGACCATCCGCACTCGCCTAGGCGTCTACCGCGAGGAGACCTTCCCGCTCATCGAGCACTACGGCGATGCCATCATCTCCATCAAGGCTGAAGGAACCGTTGAGGAGATCAACGAGCGCACCCTTCAGGCAATGGGCAAGTAATCTGCCAACCTAGCCATGGCTTTTCGACGACGCACCAAGACCATCCCCGCCCGCACACCGGGCGAGCTCGACGCCATGCAGGCGGCCGGCGAGATTGTCGGCCGCGCCCTGCAGGCCGTGCGGGCCGCCGCGGCAGTGGGAGTGAGTACTCTCGAGCTCGATGAAGTAGCCGAGCAAACCATTCGGGATGCCGGCGCCGTTCCCACCTTCAAGGGCTACGGCGGTTTTCCGGGATCTATCTGTGCGTCAGTCAACGATGTCATCGTCCATGGCATACCCAGCAAGGAGATTGTCCTCGCTGAAGGGGACCTCGTTTCCATCGATTGCGGCGCCACTCTCGATGGCTGGGTGGGGGATAGTGCGTGGACGTTTGGCGTCGGCAAGCTCAGCCCTGAGGCGCAGGCGCTGAGCGACGCCACCGAATGGGTCCTACACGAAGGCCTCAAGGCCATGGTTCCCGGCAACCGGCTTACCGACGTCTCCGCAGCCCTCGAGCAGGCCACCTACCGCGCCGAGGATAAATTCGGCGTCGAGCTATTCATTGTCGATGGCTACGGCGGCCATGGCATTGGCCGTGAGATGCACGAAGAGCCTTACCTGGCTAATGAAGGTAAGGCGGGGCGTGGCCCCATCATTCAGGAGGGCTCGGTTCTCGCCATTGAGCCGATGCTGACTCTGGGCACCGAAGACAACGAAGTCCTCGAGGATGACTGGACCGTCGTGACGCTCGATGGTTCCCTGTCTGCCCACTGGGAGCACACGGTAGCTGCCACGGAGAATGGTCCTCGCATCCTTACTCAACGTTATTAAGACCTGTGTCCTGGGTAGGCATTTGACCTAAAGAAGGTTTATACTTCTTGCCATGTCTAAGATTCGCTCCCTAGTTGGCGCCCGTTCCCTACGTCGCGCCACCGCAATTGGCCTGGTAACCGCCACACTCTCGGTTGCTCCAGCCGCCAACGCACAGACGGTTCCTTCGATCGATGCCCTGTCCTCCGACGTTCAGACCCAGCTTGATGAGTTCGCTGGCCAGACCCGCGAGAACGCGTGGAATAGCCGCAACCAGATGCTGGAGACGCTCCAGAGCGTTAACCCACAGGCGGCTGACGCTCTCCGCCCGGTTATCGATGGCGCCATCGAGCTGATCTTCCCGGGTCTGATTGATCAGAAGAACGCTGAGATCCGTGCCGCTCGCGAAGCGGAGGAGCGCGCCCACGCTGAGCAGATTGCTCGCGAGAAGGCTGCCGCTGAGGAAGCCGCACGTAAGGCAGAAGCCGAGCGTCAGGCCCAGCGCTTCGATGTTGGTCCGTGCCCGGCGGATGCACGCATCTGTGTGGACCGCGATGGCCGCCGCACCTGGCTGCAGGACGGCAATGGCAATGTCACCTACGTTGCGCAGGGCATGTCTACCGGCAAGCCGGGTGAGGAGACCCCAGCCGGTACCTTCTACATCAACCGCAAGATCAAGGATGAGATCTCCTGGGAGTTCGGCAACGCGCCGATGCCCTACGCCATGTACTTCACCAACAATGGCCACGCCTTCCACGAGGGTTCTCCGGCATACCAGTCCAATGGCTGCGTGCGCCTGACCCACCAGGATGCCGTGCGCTACTGGAATGATGTGCCGATGGGCTCCAAGGTCTTCATCTACTAAGACGTAGCGGTGAGCGAGTCACCGCTACATAGCATCAGCCTCCCACACCACGTGGTGTGGGAGGTTTCTGTATTTGGAAAACCCGTCTTCGCAGCGTATGCTTTAATCTTGGTGTCTGTACACAGCCGAAGTGGTTGCTAAAGACACCAGGCAGTAGACACCAAACATGCAGGTGGGGGCGTCGCCAAGCACGGCACGCACTCCGCCAGAAAAGTAGAGGTTATGGCTAAGGAAGGCGCAATCGAGGTTGAGGGTCGCATCGTCGAACCCCTGCCTAACGCAATGTTCCGCGTCGAACTCGACAACGGACACAAGGTACTCGCCCACATCTCGGGCAAGATGCGTCAGCACTACATCCGCATCCTCCCGGAGGATCGCGTCGTTGTGGAGCTGTCTCCTTATGACCTGACCCGCGGACGCATCGTCTACCGCTACAAGTAAAGACTGTAAGCCTCCTCACCCACGGGACGCACTAGCTGCGTCCTTTTTCACCTCAGGCTGCGATGGCCTGAGCCCACGCTGCTAAGCATGCCCACAGTTCCCCGGCACGGTCCGGGGCGAAGTGTATGTGTGGCGGGGGACGGATGAGGAGAAAACCATCGTAACAACCCGAAAGGACTAGCCATATGGCACGTCTAGCTGGTGTTGACCTCCCGCGCAACAAGCGCATGGAGGTTGCTCTCACCTACATCTACGGCATCGGGCCTGCCCGTGCCAAGGAACTGCTGGAAAAGACCGGCATTTCTCCCGACCTGCGCACCGACAACCTCGACGACGATCAGCTGTCGGCGCTGCGTGACGTCATTGAAGCTACCTGGAAGGTAGAGGGTGACCTCCGCCGCCAGGTTCAGGCTGACATCCGTCGCAAGATTGAAATCGGTTGCTACCAGGGCATCCGCCACCGTCGTGGCCTGCCCGTTCGTGGTCAGCGCACCAAGACCAACGCTCGTACGCGCAAGGGTCCGAAGAAGACGATCGCAGGAAAGAAGAAGTAAAACATGCCACCCAAGACTCGTTCCGGCGCGCGCCGTGGTGGTCGTCGCGTCGTAAAGAAGAACGTGGCCGCTGGCCACGCATACATCAAGTCCACCTTCAACAACACCATCGTGTCCATCACGGACCCGCACGGTGCTGTCATCTCCTGGGCATCCTCCGGCCACGTCGGTTTCAAGGGTTCCCGCAAGTCCACCCCGTTCGCAGCGCAGATGGCTGCTGAGAACGCGGCCCGCAAGGCCATGGACCACGGTATGAAGAAGGTTGACGTTTTCGTTAAGGGTCCGGGCTCGGGCCGCGAGACCGCCATCCGTTCCCTGCAAGCTGCAGGCCTCGAGGTTTCCTCGATCACGGATGCCACCCCACAGCCGCACAACGGCTGCCGTCCGACCAAGCGCCGCAAGGTTTAAGGGAAAGGAAGAGGTAAGAAAATGGCTCGTTATACTGGCCCCGCTACCCGCGTATCCCGCCGTCTGCGCGTCGACCTGGTCGGCGGCGACATGGCATTTGAGCGCCGCCCGTACCCTCCGGGACAGGCTGGCCGCAACCGCATCAAGGAATCTGAGTACCTGCTGCAGCTCCAGGAGAAGCAGAAGGCCAAGTACACCTACGGTGTGCTGGAGCGTCAGTTCCGCCGCTACTACGCCGAGGCTAACCGTCTCCCGGGCAAGACCGGTGACAACCTCGTCGTTCTGCTCGAGTCCCGTCTCGACAACGTGATCTACCGTGCAGGTCTGGCCAACACCCGCCGCCAGGCTCGCCAGCTTGTCTCCCACGGTCACTTCACCGTGAACGGCAAGAAGATCAATGTTCCTTCCTTCCGCGTTACGCAGTACGACATCATCGATGTTCGTGAACGTTCCCAGAAGATGGAATGGTTCGAAGAGGCTCAGGACCGCCTGGTAGACGCCAACGTTCCGGCGTGGCTGCAGGTCGTTCCGGACACCCTGCGCATCCTCGTGCACCAGCTGCCCGAGCGCGCTCAGATCGACGTTCCGCTGCAGGAGCAGCTCATCGTCGAGCTTTACTCGAAGTAATCCTTCGACACTTTCATCTTTACCCCTTCTACCGGCGTCATATAGCGGGCGCCGACAAGGAGAAACTCCATGCTTATTTCCCAGCGTCCTCAGCTCACCGAGGAATTCATCGACTCGTCTCGCTCTAAGTTCGTTATCGAGCCGCTCGAGCCTGGCTTCGGTTACACCCTTGGCAACTCGCTTCGTCGCACGCTGCTTTCGTCCATCCCGGGCGCGGCAGTAACCTCCATCAAGATTGACGGTGTGCTCCACGAGTTCACCACCATCAATGGTGTGAAGGAAGACGTTTCCGAGATCATCCTGAACGTCAAGGGTCTGGTTCTGTCTTCCGACTCCGACGAGCCGGTGGTCATGTACCTGAGCAAGGAAGGCCCGGGTGAGGTCACTGCAGGCGATATCCAGCCGCCGGCTGGCGTGGAGATCCACAACTCGGATCTGCACATTGCATCGCTGAATGAGTCCGCCAAGCTGGAGATGGAACTCGTCGTCGAGCGCGGCCGTGGCTACGTCCCGGCTGCCGCCACCTCGGGAGAAATCGGTCGCATTCCGGTCGACCAGATCTACTCCCCGGTGCTGAAGGTCTCCTACAAGGTCGAAGCTACTCGTGTTGAGCAGCGTACCGACTTTGACAAGCTGATCATCGACGTCGAGACCAAGAACTCGATTTCCGCACGCGACGCCTTGGCTTCCGCCGGCGGCACCCTGGTCGAGCTCTTCGGCCTGGCTCGCGAGCTGAACACCGCCGCTGAGGGCATCGAGATTGGCCCGTCCCCGCAGGAGACGGAGTACATCGCTGCCTACAGCATGCCGATCGAGGATCTTAACTTCTCCGTCCGCTCCTACAACTGCCTGAAGCGTCAGGAGATCCACACCGTCGGTGAGCTCGCTGAGTGCACCGAGTCGGACCTGCTGGATATCCGCAACTTCGGTCAGAAGTCGATCAATGAGGTAAAGATCAAGCTGGCTAACCTGGGCCTGGCCCTCAAGGACACTCCCGAGGACTTCGACCCGACCCAGCTGGAAGGCTACGACGCAGAAACCGGTGACTTCAAGGACCCGGCTTCCGACGATTCCGAGTAAAGAATTCCACTGAATCGTGACGGCGCGACTTTTGCGCCCCGTCGCGCGCTCACTTAATCCGCACACGAGGAGTACATAATGCCTACCCCCAAGAAGGGTCCGCGTCTCGGCGGCTCCGCCAGCCAGCAGAAGCACCTGCTGAGCAACATGGCTGCGAGCCTGATCGAGCACGGCGCAATCAAGACCACCGATGCCAAGGCGAAGGTTCTTCGTCCGTACATCGAGAAGATCATCACCAAGGCGAAGGCCGGCACCGTTGCTGACCGTCGCGCAGTTCTCAAGCTCATCCCGCACAAGGATGTCGTTGCCTACCTCTTTGATGAGCTGGCACCGAAGTTCGAGAACCGTGAGGGTGGCTACACCCGCATCATCAAGCTGGAGAACCGCTCCGGCGATAACGCCCCGATGTCCCAGATCTCCCTCGTTCTCGAGGAGACCGTGACCTCCGAGGCAAACCGCGCTACCCGCGCTGCTGCCTCCAAGCAGGCTGAAGAGGCTGAGGAAGCAAAGGCAGAGGCAACCGAGGCAGAGGTCGAGGAGACCACTGCTGAGGAGTCCGAGGAGAAGTAAACTTCTCTCGCCTTAACTAGGCCGCAGTACCACCTTAGGTGGGGCTGCGGCCTTTTGTTATGCTTTCTGGGCTATATGACCCTGACCAGAACGTATACTCTATGACCCCGCTGTTTACTGTGCTGTATGTAATCGGCATCGTCTCCGAGGCGATGACCGCTGCGCTGTCCGCTGGCCGGCAAAAGATGGATCTGTTTGGCGTCATCATGTTGGGCGCTGTCACCGCATTGGGCGGCGGCACGATCCGCGATATGGTGCTGGGCGCCTACCCGTTGACGTGGGTGGCGGAACCGCGGTTCCTCTTGGCCGTGGTGGCCGCCGCCGTCGCCACGGTTTACATGTCCTTCCTCATGCACTATTTCCGGCATGTATTCTTGGCTCTCGACGCCCTGGGCCTTGCGGTATTCAGCGTCCTTGGCGCTCAGAAGGCCTTGGAAAATGGCCATGGGTTGGTTATCGCTGCCGTGGCTGCGGTGCTGACCGGTGTCTTTGGCGGTATTTTGCGTGACTTGTTGTCCGACCGTATCCCGCTGGTCTTGTCCGCGGAGCTGTACGCCTCCATTTCTGTTCTTGCAGCCTTTTCTTATGCGGGCTTGATGGAGCTGGGGCTCAGCGCCGAGGTCGCTGGCGTCGTGACGGTATGCCTGGCGCTGGCGCTGCGCGTGGCCGCGATTTACTTCGGATGGTCGCTGCCGGTGTTTGAATACCGGGGAGCCGAACAACCCATGGACCCGCGCCTGCGCTTGTCTGCCCGCATTGTTCGGGATGGCGCCCGCAAGGCCAAGCGCAAAGCTGGCCAGGCCAAGAAGAATCTAAAGCGCCCCAAGTGGGCTGGTTATGCCGCTTTGAGCAAGCTGGGCGTGAACAAGAGCGCGAAGGGCCAGCGCGCGTCCCAGGATTGGGAACTCAATCGCGAGTGGAATGCCAACGACTAGGTAGGATAAGCATCCATGACTAACGTTCGCCTTCGCCTAGACCTGGCCTATGACGGTACCGACTTCCACGGGTGGGCCAAGCAGAAGGGCGGCCTGCGCACTGTTCAGCAGACCGTTGAGGAGAAGCTGAGCATGGTGCTGCGCCACCCAGTGGAGCTCACCGTGGCTGGGCGCACCGATGCCGGAGTGCATGCCAGCGGTCAGGTGGCGCACTTAGATACCACACGGGCGGCGCTGGGACAGCGCAGCATTGACGGCGATCCCACCAAGCTGGTGAAGCGCTTGGCCAAGTTGCTGCCTGCCGACGTCCGCGTCCACGCCTGCACCGAAGTTCCCGCAGATTTCGACGCGCGCTTTTCTGCCTTACGCCGCCGCTACGTCTACCGCATCACCACCCATCCGCGCGGTGCACTTCCGACTCGCGCACGCGATACCGCGACGTGGTTCAAGCCAGTGGACCTGGAGCTAATGCAGGCCGCGGCCGATCAGCTGGTGGGGCTCAATGACTTCGTGGCTTTCTGCAAGGCGAAGCCGCACGCCACGACCATTCGCGAGCTCCTTGCCTTTGAGTGGAAGGACGTGTCGACGCCCGCGGAGCCGCAGCTCTACGAGGCGCACGTAACCGCGGATGCCTTTTGCTGGTCCATGGTGCGCTCGTTGGTGGGCTGCTGTTTGCGGGTGGGGGAGGGCTCGCGCGGAGTTGACTTCGCCGCCCATATGCTGCGGGAAGAAAGCCGGTCCTCCGAGATCCCGCTTGCTGATGCTCAAGGTTTGAGCCTGGTGGGCGTGGATTACCCCGATGCGGACCAGTTGGCCGCGCGGGCGGCGATGACCCGTGGTCGTCGCGCTGCGGAGGATACCGAGTTGGGTTAATCTAGAACCCACTGCGCCGTGGGAGGGTGGCGCTCAGATTCGGGGGAGGATTCTCATGGCACGCGCGTTGCCAACGACCAAGGCCCAGGTGTCGGGCCACAAGTTCCTTTTGCGCCGCCTCGAGCACGGACTCGTGTTCGGGGACATCCGCATGATTCATGATCCATTGAAAAGGCGCCAGCGCGCTTTGCTTGGCGGGGTAGCCGCAGTAGCCTTCTTGAGTCTTGGCTCGGGGCTCATCGCGTGGATGCAGCCGGACCCGCAACCCGGAGATGCGCCCGTCGTGCGTTCTTCCGAGGGGCAGCTCCTAGCGCTGGTCAACGGCACTTATCATCCCGTGGCCAACCTGGCTTCGGCCAGACTGATTGCCAACGAGCCGGTCGAACCGCATGTGGCAGGGGACAGCTTTTTGGAACAGATGAGCCTGGGCACCCCGCTAGGGATTGCAGACGCCCCCAACCTTCTTACAGACGCAACTGGGCAGGAACCTGGTTGGTCGGCCTGCTTGGAAGAATCAACACAGGGCGCGAACTGGCAATCCAGCAGCCGCGTTGGCACCGTTACCGTGGTGGCGCACCGCGCTGTTCCCGGATTCGATGAAGAGCACGCCGCTGTAGTGGAATCCGATGGCACGCAGTGGCTGCTCACCGGCCAGGGGCGCGTCGTGCTGCCCGAGGCTACGAGTACACAAGGTCGAGTTCTGCGCCGCGCGTTGGGGATGACTGCAGAAACCGCTGTGTGGACCATGCCCGAGGAATTGCTCAACGCCTTCACAGAGCTGGAGCCGCTGAGCTTTCCAGCCGCGCCGCCTGAGATCCTCGACACCGGTGAGCAGTTGTGGGCGCGCACGGAGCACGGTGTTTTCTCCATCACCCCCACCCAGGCGGAGATGCTCGTCGGCGTGGGCGCACAGCGTTTGCCTGCGCAGGCGCAGGAGGTGGCCGCGCTGGGCGACGTCCCACCGTCCTTCAACCTCCCCACCACCCGCGTGGACTTCCTGTCCCCTGAGCAAGGCTGGTTGTGCGCGACTCACGAGCAAGGCGCCGGAACCATGCGGCCGGTGGCGGCCACGGTGGACCTGCCGGGGGACTCGGCCGCGCAGCGTTTCGCCGGCCTCCAGGCTGGAGTGGGCGTGGACAGCGGGCACGGCTACCACGTGGTCTCCGCCACCGGCAGGCGCCACGAGCTGGCTAGCGCGGCGGAGCTTAAAGCCCTGGGTTTGGGGGAACCGGAGCAGGTGCCATGGGAGATCCTGCGGCTGCTGCCGGAAGGCTCTGCTTTGAGCCGCGCGGAGGCCTTAGAGTCTGAGCACTGAGGACGGCTACGAGGGCGAGGATGGCCACGGCGCCGAGGAGAAAGCGGACAATCGGCCAGCCCTTGGCGGGCGGTGCCGCCTGCGGCCTCACCGCGACGAAGCGCTCCTCGCGGGTTTCTGCGCTGGGCCGGTACGTCACTGCTGTGAGGGGATCAACCACCCCATGTCCGGGCTCTGCTGAGTCAATGATGCGCTGGCGCAGCTGTGCCGGGGAGTCCCCAGGGTAGCGCTGCACCAACAAGGCGAGTGTGCCGCTGACCAGGGGTGCCGCAAAGGACGTGCCTTGAAAGACGGTATCGGCCTTTCCCGTGGCCCATCCGCCGCCGGGTTCCAGTGCGAGGGGAACGCTTCCTTCCGCGCTGAGGGGTGCCGTGATGGAATACTCCGCGAGGTCATGCGGCGTGGACAGAGCGCCAACCGCGAGGACGGTTTCGGCTTCCGCGGGAAAGACCACGTCATCCTTCTCACAGCCGCCGGCCGTCGCGTTTCCCGACGCCGCCACAACCACCGCCCCAGCCCCCTCCGCACGCTGCAGCGCCGCCTCCAAGGCGGAACGATCGACCCGCGTGGCGGCTTCCGGTGGAACGCATGACACCACGGAGACGTTGATGACCTGAGCACCCGCGCTGACGGCGTCGTCGATGGCGGCAGCCAGGCTGGCTAGCGTGCCGGACCCGGCGCGGTCCGTCGAACCGTTTTCTGGTGCTGGAGCCCGGTAATGCGAACTGGTCTGCCGGATGGAGTAGATTTCCGCATCCGGAGCCACGCCGAGTTCCTTACCTGCGATGACGCCGGCCACCACCGTTCCGTGCAGGTCACAATCTCGCAGCGGGTCTGGTTCCTCCGGGGTTACGAAGTCCGCTCCTGGTGATACGTGCAGCTGTGGGTGGGCGGCCACCCCAGTGTCGATGACCGCGACCTTCACCCCGGCACCCGTGGCAAAGGAATGCAACCGCGTACGATACTCCGAGTACTGCGCCGAGGGCTGTGGTCCTGCCGGAGCCCGCGTGGCTACTGCACAGGCGGTATCCGGTTCGCGGGCAGCAGCTACCGGCCCGGGCACCACGCAGGAACCCCAAGCCAGGACGGCGCCAAGAGCTGTGCTGGCAGCGCTGATTCTGCTTAGAGCTGTCATGCGCCCAACCCCCGAATGAACTCGAAGAGCCCGGCCAGGTGTGCGGCGAGTGGCAGGCACGCGGCGAGTGCGAGTGCTTCGGCCCGCTCGAACCACACGATGGTAGTTGGCTCAATCTGCTGTAGTTTGCCTGCCCACACCGGTACTGAAAGCATGGTCACCACGATGAGACCCGCGATCACGCTGAGCACCCACGTTCCCATAGTCGGGGCACTAAGCAGCAGCCACTCGCGCAGAGGTACCGCTACCGCGGCACTAGCCGCGGCCAGGCCATAGATACCCAGTGCCCACGCCGCAATGGGCCGGGCATGGCGTGCCGCATGCACGATGACTGCTCCGGCGATGCTCACGCATAATGCCTGGGAAGCAACCACGGTTGCGTCCGCGTGAGCGTTGAGCGCGACGAGAAAGATGGAAGGAATGCCCGCCAGCGTGCAGCCCACCGCTATACCTTCGTAGGCCTGCCCGGCGCGCCGGGCTTTGAGTGAGTTATCCGTGGGATCCTCATCCGAGATGCTCAAGTCCTGCCCGGCGGTGGGCAGTTGCGGCACTCGGAGGCCAGCAAGCCGCGTGGTCAGCAGGGGAGAGGCCGCGAGCAAGACCACAGTGGAGGCAAGCAACGGGCCGGGGCCAAGCACACCGACGAGCGCGAGCAGGCACCACGTGGCGGCACTTGCCCGAGCACCTAATCCGCCAATACGCACCACATGGGAGAGCACCACCACAGCGCCCACGGCCGCCGCAGCACCCACGAGTGGTGCGGCCGGAATCACGGTTCCGGTTGGGCCAGTAGCGACAGGTGAACCAGTGGACAGCGCCCCCGCCAGACCAGCAGCAACGTGGGCGGTCGCAAGCAGAGAACCGCGCCGGGTCCACGCCGCGAGTATGAGGCCGAGGAGTGCAGCGGCGGCGCAGCCAATCGAGGGAGATAGGGCGGCGGCGAGCAAGGCGCCGACGGCGATAAGCCCTGCCACGCCCCAGAACCCGGCTAGACCAGACAGCTGCGTGGTCGAGGCCTCGGCAGCGAGTGCCTCCGCGGCATCCCGCACGATGGGCGCCGGTGTCGGCGCATCTGGGCTGAGCACCAGGACGGAGCCGTCTTCCAAACTGGTGCGGTCGAGTGGCGTGGTCATCGATATGGTCTTGCCCGCCGCGGTGGTGGCGCGCCAGAGGATGGGGGCCGGGGGGACGTCGACAAGCACGAGCAATTCTCCCAGCACCTCCCCGACGCTGGAAGAAAGCGGTAGCGACACATCTGCTTCTTTGCGGGTCTGGCCTGCATGGATGCGGACGGTGACGTGAATGGAATGCGCAAGTGCGCGAGTCATGGAAAGTACCTCCCCCGAAAAATTTTTCTGGGCAACCCCTTGCCCATTGCCTCACATTGTGGCTTACTGGTGGCACGCTGTCCACCGCTTTAAGGAGGCGGTGGAGTACTTCGGGGGGAAGGACTTTGACATGCGCGTACCTACACGCGTCGTTGACACCGGGGTGTCGGCCTATCGGGAGCCGGCACCACCGCTGCCACAGGGCAGCATTGATGCCGAGGCGGTGCCGGAGGCAGCTCGCGCACAACCGGTGCCGCTCGTGCGCCTGCTCATGCCGCTGGTGATGATCGCGGCCATGCTGGGCATGGTGGCGCTCATGGTTCTCGGAGCGGGGGATGCGCGCCGGATGAGTCCCATGAGCCTCATGTTCCCGCTCATGATGCTGGCCAGCATGGCCATGATGTTTAACCCACAGGCAGGCGGGCAAGATCCGGATGAGACCCGTCGGACCTACTTGCGCCACCTCAAGGCACTGCGGGAGGAAGCACTGGAGCGCGGGGCGGCGCAACGTGCGCACGAGGAACACCGCAACCCTGACCCTGAACAGCTTGGCGCGCTGATCCCCACCCCGCGGCTGTGGGAGCGGACGGCAGATGCCCCGGATGCCCTGGAAGTGCGGGTGGGGACGGGGCCGATGGCCCTGTGTACTCCCATTAATGTGCCGGATTCGGGTGCGGCGGAAGACCTCGACCCGGTGTGCGCGGTGAGCCTGCGACAGACCGTGCGTGCGGTGGGAACCCTCGCGGATATGCCGGTGGTCATCCAGCTGCAGGCCTTTCCCGTCGTCGGCTTGGCCGGTGACGACGCCGCTGGGGTGGCCCGCGCGCTGCTGTTACACCTGGCGGTGCTGCATGGCCCGGAGACCGTGGGCATTGAGTATCACGGTGCGGAATGGGGATGGTTGAAGTGGCTGCCGCATTCCAGGGAGCCTGACCAGGCGCAGTTCCGTATCTGCGTCATGACGGAGGAACAAGGGCATAGCGTTGGTGTGCTGCACAGTGACGCGCTGGGGGATAGCCCCACAACCACCATCGCCGTGGGGGTGACACCCCATTCGCCCCTGGGCCGCCGCGCCGAGGAAGAGGGCATCTACCTGCGGGCGGAAAGCACGCTCTCCGTGGTTACTGCCGCGGGCGAGGAGGAGCTGGGAAGCTGCGCGCTTGTCGACGTCCCCACGGCCCTCCTCCTTGCCCGCACCCTCGCGCCCTATCACCGCCCCTTCGGTGGCGATGTCGCATCCACGCCGCGGCACGGCCGCAATGCGGATGTGCCCTCGTTACTGGGCTTCCGGGATGTAGATGCGCTCCAAGCCTCCGGCATGTGGCAGGGGCGCAGCCCTGCTGAGCGGCTGTGCGTGCCCATCGGTGTCGACGAATCCGGGTACGCTCTGATGCTTGACTTAAAGGAATCCGCGCAGGGCGGGATGGGGCCGCATGGGTTATGCATTGGTTCTACAGGCAGCGGAAAATCGGAATTACTTCGAACGCTTGTCGTAGCGCTGGCCGCCACGCACAGCCCGGAGGAACTCAACCTCGTACTCGTTGACTTCAAAGGTGGCGCCACCTTCTTGGGCTGTGAGGAACTGCCGCACACCTCCGCCGTGATTACCAACCTGGAAGAAGAATCCACCCTGGTGGAGCGAATGTACGATGCCATCTCCGGCGAGATGAATCGCCGCCAGGAGCTGCTGCGCAAGGCAGGAAATTTTGCCAACGTGGGAGAATTCAACGCCTCCGCTGCCGCGGTGGCGGAGCACGGGCCGCTGCCGGCGTTGGTCATTGTGGTGGATGAGTTTTCGGAGCTGTTGGGGCAGCACCCGGACTTCGCTGAACTCTTCGTCGCGGTGGGAAGGCTCGGCCGCTCGCTGCACGTGCACCTGTTGCTGGCCTCCCAGCGCTTGGAGGAAGGGCGCTTGCGGGGATTGGACTCTCATCTGTCTTATCGCATTGGGTTGAAGACTTTCTCCGCCGGGGAATCCCGCCAGGTCCTCGGCGTGCCCGATGCTTATCACCTCCCCGCCCAGCCGGGAGCCGGCTACCTCAAAACGGATGCCGATGCCCCCACGCGCTTTCAGGGTTCTTATGTTTCTGGCCCGGTCACGCGCCGGGTAGTGCGTGATGATGTGGCCGAACATGCGCAGCATTCGGCACGCGTGGAGCTTTTTAGTGGGCATCGCACGGCGGAGGAGGACGCGGACTATACGGAGCTCGTGGATTCTTCGAGCACACTCCTGGACACAGTGGTGGCTGCCGCCCGGGAGGAAGCCTCCCAGCGCGGCCAGTCAGCGAGGCGAATCTGGTTGCCACCCTTGCCGCCCGTGGTGGAGCTATCCAGCGTTGCCGCTCTGCGCACGGATTCACTCAGCGCAGGTGGCGGGCTACGCGCGGAGGTGGGGCTTATTGATCGCCCTTATCACCAGCGTCAAGACCCGCTGCTCGTGGATTTCACGACGGGCGGTGGGCACCTCGCACTGTGCGGCGGACCGCAGTCAGGAAAGTCGATGGCGCTGCGCAGCATCGCCTCCGGTATGGCCCTGTGGCATTCACCGGACCAGGTACGCTTTTATGTCATCGACCTAGGAGGCGGGCAGCTGCGGGTGTTGGACCGTCTGCCTCATGTAGCTGGGGTAGCCGGACGTGAGGAACCGGAAAAGGTGCGGCGCATCGTCGATGAAGTCGCCGGCCTTGTGCGCCGTCCGGAAACTCGACACACCTTTTTGATCGTGGATGGCTGGCACCACATCGGTACCTCCGGGGCAGACTTTGAGGACCTAGCTGAGCCGATTACCCAGTTGGTTGCTGACGGTGCCTCCGCCCACGTTCACGTCTTGATTGCGGCGGCGCGGTGGACCAGTTTGCGGCCGTCGATTCGGGATCTCATCGCGGCCCGCCTTGAGCTTCGCTTGGGCGAAGCCATGGATTCCCTCATCGACCGCAAGGCGCAGCAGAAGTTGCCGGCAGCACCCGGGCGAGGGATCACTTTGGCAGGGGAAAACCTCCTTTTTGCAGCGACCTCACCGCAGGATATCGCTCATATCTGTGGCGTGCATGCGGATGCTGTTCCGGTCCCACCGGTGAAGATGCTGCCCGCTGTGCTCACCGAATTGCCTGAGCCGGAAGATGGTTCGTCATCAGACGGCGTAGCTTGGGGCATTGGTGGACCGGACCTGGAGGTCCTCGACTGGGATCCGGGCGTCCAGCCTCACCTCGTGTGCATTGGCTCTCAAGGCTCCGGCAAATCGCATTTTCTCAGCGTGATTCTCGCCGGAATCAGCCAGCTGAGTCGGGAGGAAGCCCGCCTGGTGGTCATCGATGAGCGCCGCGCGCATTTGGGGACGCTGGACGAGGAGATGGTGGCGGCCTATGGGGCGTCGGCAAGCGCGGCCACCCAAGCCATTCTCGATACAGTGCGCACCCTAGAGCAGCGCCTCCCTGGCGCCGACGTCACCCCTGCCCAGCTCGCCGCGCGGAGCTGGTGGCAGGGCCCAGATATTTACCTTGTCATCGATGACCTCGACCTCGTCAGCGAGATAGCGCTAGCACCTCTGCTGGAGCTCCTTCCGCACGCTCGCGATGTGGGGCTGCACCTGGTGCTTGCGCGCAAAGCAGGCGGCATTGGGCGCGCGATGTTTGGGCAGTTCCTCTCGGCGGTGCGGGACCTGCAGCCGGCGTTGCTGCTTCTCGACGCTGACCGTGACGAAGGCGCCATCTTCGGCATCAAACCGACGGCATTGCCGCCCGGCCGCGGCCAATGGGTCGTCCGCGGCGTATCCCAAGGCTTGGCGCAGGTCTATGTGCCAAGCGCCGATAGTTCACATACCTCACTACAGACCACAAGCAACAAGGGAGAGAACCAATGACCACGACGCATACACTGCGAACCCCGACAACCGCGCCTGAGACCACGCTAGTTATTACGGTGCTCGATGCCGCCACGATTTATGAAGGCCCAGAGACGATCTATCGCTATGACCTGCCCGGCACTGGAATTGTCGAAGGCTGGGCGCTGGAGGCAGTCCTCGACCAAGCCGAAAAGGTCTGCGGGGCGGAATGGCCGGATATCAGCGTTGATGTGGTGGCGGATCCCTCCGGAACGGAGGTCAGCGTCGAAGCCGTGAGTATTCTGCGCCGTCAGCTCGCTGGCGCGGGTGCGACTGTGCAGGAACCAGATCCATCGCCGCCGCCCGGGGCTGGTGCGGTCAATAACTCGCTGGATGCTGTTCTCTCGGAGGTGGGCGGACAGCAGGAGCCCAGTGATGATGAGAAAACGTTGACCACCGAGTTGTCGCGGCCTGTTCGCCGCGAGCGTTCGCACCGTGCAGCGGAATCCCGCTGGTCCGCGCTGTTGGGAGGTATCGATCCTTTCTACATTGCAATCGCGGTCATGGTGCTCGTAGTGGCCGGGGTGTCGTGGTGGGCTGTCGGTCGCAAGGATGCGGCTGTGGCAGCGTCGACTCCTGATCAGGCAGTTGAAGGGGCATCCGCCGCCTCCGGCTCTTCGGGCACGGCCCCGAATCCCGACACGGAAGCACAGCCCGAGAGCTCTGCTGAGGGGACCGGAGCTGAGGAATCCGGAAGCAGGCAGCTGCGACCCGGTCAGCAGGCCATCGACGTGGAGGGAATGTCCCTGGTGCTTCCTCAAGGATTCCGAACCAGCGTGGAGGATGGTTTGGTCACCGCTGCCGGTGACGACCCCAACTTGCGCATCCTCTTGGCTGCTGATCCACTTTTCAATGTGCCTGTCGACGTTTTGTTCACAGAGATCAAAGAGCAGATTGAATCCGATCCTGCCCTCCGTGATCCGGTAGAGGAGTCTGGGCGGTTGACTTATATCGAGGACCCCGGCGACGGCTCCCGGGTGACGTGGATGATATGGGAAGACAAGGGCCATCAGATGTCCGTGGGCTGCCACACCAAGTTTGAGCCAAACGTGGTACAGAAGGCCGCCTGCCGAATGGCGGCAGAATCGCTGGTCAAGAAGGACTAAGCGGAAAGTTCTGCAAATCTCAAAGAATCTGAAAAATAGCGGGAACCGATGAGCCACTAGCTCAGTCCAATAAGGGTGAGAAGGACACAGGGTGCTTCTCGGGGGAAAGAAACACACACCAATCCCTAGGAATAAGGGATACGCCCCAAGGTAGGGAACAAGACAGAAAGAGAAGGACATGACTCAAACGTTCCGCACAGAAGCCGACGTAATGGTGGCCACCGCTGGCCGCGTCGACTCCACCAACGACGAGGTACAGGGGGAGCTCACCCGCCTGCAGGGTGTTGTGGACTCCGTCCGTGGCAGCTGGGCAGGCCGCGCGCAGGTTTCCTTTGACAACCTAATGCAGCGCTACAACTCCTCCGCGCAGCAGCTGCGTGAGGCGCTGACCGCCATCAGCGAGAACATCAGGGACAATGCCCGTAATTTTGATTCGGTCGAGGCTGATAACGCCCAGTCTTTCGAGAACGTTGGCGGCGCGGGCCTGGCCCTTTAAACACGAGCTGCTTTCACTGATTACTGCACACGCTGAATCACGCACGAACACAGAAGAGAAGGAACACGCAATGTCTGGAATCAAGTATCAGTTTGGCGCCATTGCCGGTGCCGCCGCCGACATCAACTCCACCTCGGGCCGCATCAACGGGCTCCTCGGTGACCTCAAATCCACCCTGCAGCCGATGGTATCGACGTGGGAGGGAGATTCCGCTGCTGCATATAACGCGGCGCAGGCGAAATGGGACAAGGCAGCCGCCGAGCTCAACACGGTGCTAGCGACCATCTCCACCACGGTTTCCCAGGGCAATGACAATATGAGCGACGTCAACCGTCGCGCTGCCGCCAGCTGGGGCTAAACCACTCCGACTGTGAGTCTTGAGCTGGGTGCGCGGACACTTTCTGCCTGACCATTCACCACCATGAGCAGTGAGCGGGAGGGAGGAAGGCGCGGAGGCTAGGGGAGTGGCGCAGAGAATGGAAGGGCTGGACGCGCCACCTTGACCCACACCACCCTCCGCTCACTCAGCAAAAGGCGCCGGTATCGCTTCTCATCAACGTTTCTGTCTCGAACCCCCACCCCGAATTAGCAGGGATGGAGGCGTTGGTGAGGGGCGATATCGGCGTTTTGGTTTTTGATCCGCTGCGTACTAAAGTGAAGCATCTATGTGTCCGCACCCTTGTTGACTTGGGTGCGCGCGTGCTGCAGGTCTCCACCGGCCGCTGTATGTACCGCGTAGGGGCTTACATAGCGATGGCCGGCAGTTCCGAGACAGACTTTCAAGGAGTCATTTTGTCTACTTTCCACCCGAAGAGCGGTGACATCACCCGCAAGTGGTACGTCATCGACGCTACTGACGTGGTTCTGGGCAAGCTCGCTTCCACCGTGGCTGACATGCTGCGCGGCAAGCACAAGCCCCAGTACGCACCGAACGTTGATTGCGGCGACCACATCATCATCCTGAATGCGGACAAGATCCACATTTCCTCCAACAAGCGCGAGCGCGAGATGCGCTACCGCCACTCCGGTTACCCGGGCGGCCTGAAGTCCATGACCCTTGGTCAGTCCCTGGACGCCAACCCGGTCCGCGTTATCGAGGAAGCTGTGAAGGGCATGATGCCGCACAACAAGCTTTCCAACGCCTCCATCAAGAAGCTGCACGTTTTCGTGGGCGAGGAGCACCCGTACGCCGGCCAGAAGCCGGAAACCTTTGAGTTTAAGCAGGTGGCACAGTAATGACCGAGCAGAACATCGACAACAATGTAGCCGACGCTGCCGACATCGCTGCAGCAACCGCCGCTACCGAGGAGTTCACCAACACCATCGGTGATTCCCTGGCAACCGATACCGAGGCTGAGGTTGAGACCGCTGCCCCGGCTATCCACGAGGGCCCGATCCAGACCGTTGGTCGCCGTAAGCGCGCCATCGCTCGTGTTCGCCTCGTTGCTGGTTCCGGCAACATCTCCGTCAACGGCCGCGCCTTTGACGAGTACTTCCCGAACAAGCTGCACCAGCAGGACATCCTGCTGCCGCTGACCATCCTCGAGCGCGAGGGTCAGTTCGACATCAAGGTCACCGTCAACGGTGGTGGCCCGACCGGTCAGGCAGGCGCCCTGCGCCTGGCTATCGCCCGCGCACTGAACATCTACAACCCGGCTGACCGCTCGGCCCTGAAGAAGGCTGGCCTGCTCACCCGTGATGCTCGTGCCGTGGAGCGCAAGAAGGCTGGTCTGCACAAGGCACGTCGTGCCCCGCAGTACTCCAAGCGTTAATCTTTGCTTACTGCATTTTCCGAAAGCCGCTGCTTCCCTTTCGTGGAGGCGGCGGCTTTCGCCGTGTATGGCAGGGGTGGGGCGAGTTTCCTGCTATGTTGCGGGGTATAACCAAGCCCCAAAGGTGGACCGATCTGCGCGCGGCAAGGGTGAGCGGGCATAATGAACAACTATGACTCGACTTTTTGGAACCGATGGAGTTCGCGGTCTCGCGAATAAGAAGCTCACACCGATTCTCGCGCTGCGCTTAGGCCAGGCCGCGGCGGA
This sequence comes from Corynebacterium sp. UMB6689, assembly GCF_030215295.1. Lineage (NCBI taxonomy): Bacteria > Bacillati > Actinomycetota > Actinomycetes > Mycobacteriales > Corynebacteriaceae > Corynebacterium > Corynebacterium sp. UMB6689. Next base: position 58,738 of record NZ_JASOLS010000004.1, read on the forward strand.
AGTTTTTACTTCCGACCGTGAGTCCTATGAGCGCCGCCCTCTGGCGATTATCGGGCGTGACCCGCGTGTGTCGGGTGAGATGTTGGATGCAGCGATTGCTTCGGGCTTGGCATCGCGCGGCGTCGACGTCGTGCGTGTCGGTGTGCTGCCTACCCCGGCTATTGCGTTCCTTACCGATGATTTTGGGGCAGATCTCGGCGTGATGATCTCAGCTTCCCATAACCCGATGCCGGACAATGGCATCAAGTTCTTCTCCGCCGGCGGCAAGAAGTTGCCGGATGAGGTCGAAGACCGCATCCAGGCTGCTATGGACAATCTCACTGAAGATGGCCCGACTGCGACCAAGATTGGTCGCATTATTTCGGAGGCTCCCGACGGCCGCGAGCGCTACCTCAAGCACTTGGCGGAGGTCGTCACCACTGATCTCAGCGGCATCAAGGTTGTCGTCGACACTGCAAATGGTGCGGCTTCCAAGGTTGCACCGCAGGCCTATGAGGCTGCGGGCGCTGAGGTCATTGCCATTCACAACAAGCCCAACGCCTTCAACATCAATGAAGATTGCGGTTCGACGCACATTGAGAAGACTCAGGAGGCCGTCGTCGAGCACGGCGCCGATCTGGGCCTAGCGCACGATGGTGACGCTGACCGCTGCCTAGCCGTGGATGCCGAGGGCAACGTCGTTGACGGTGACCAGATCATGGCGCTGCTCGCCGTAGGCATGAAGGAAGAAAACGATCTCCGCTTCAACACCCTGGTGGCCACCGTGATGTCGAACCTGGGCCTGAAATTGGCCATGAAGGAGCAGGGCATCGAGGTCAGGGAAACCGCCGTGGGTGACCGCTACGTGCTGGAAGAGCTCAATCGCGGTGACTTCTCTCTGGGCGGTGAGCAGTCCGGCCACGTGGTGCTGCCGGATGATTGCACCACTGGTGATGGCACGCTGACCGGCTTGTCGATTATGGCGCGCATGGCCAAGTCCGGGAAGTCTCTTAAGGAGCTGGCCTCCGTGATGACGGTGCTGCCGCAGGTGCTCATCAACGTTCCGGTGTCTGACAAGGCCACCATCCTTAACGCCTCAGAGGTTAAGGAGGCTATTGCTGCTGCCGAGGCAGAGCTCGGTGATACCGGACGTGTTCTGCTGCGCCCGTCCGGCACTGAGGAGCTCTTCCGAGTCATGGTGGAGGCTGCTGAAGAGGAGCAGGCGCGCAAGGTCGCAGGCAAGCTTGCGGCCGTCGTTGCTGCAGTTTAGCTCTACTCATTCCACCACAACCCCAGGCTTCTGCCCTGGGGTTTCGTGTTTTGTGGGGTGGTGTGGGAACCAAAGGGGATGTTTCTCAGTCCAATACAAGCAGGAATCACTGTTTGTTGTGGACGAGAAGGAGGGCGCATATGCCCGACGTATTTTTTGATGAGGATGAAGCCACGCGGCTTCTCGACGCCGTCGTGGACCAAACCCGTGCCCAAAGTGACGCGCACCGCGGGGATAGGCCGAACTTTCCCCAATCCTCCGCGGGGCGTGATTTCGGCGGGCACGGCGCACAGATTCAGACCCTGTTGAACCGGCTCCATGAACGCGGTGCGTGGCGGTTAGAGAATATATCGGCCACAGCGGATGCCGCGCGCGAACAACTGCGTGCTTTCGGGGACGTGGACCGCGGCCTCGCCGAGCAACTCGGTGACCAGGAAGCAGGGGTGAATTGATGTCCACGATGGTCAAGTCACTCTTGGGTGATTATTCACAAGCGGTGTCCCAGTTCCAGGCGGCAAGCCAAGGAGGCTATTCCGGGCCCAGCACGCCTATTGGCTTGTTGGGGGACATGGTGGGGTCGGTCGATGGGATTAACCCAGGCGACTTGGTTACGAACACTGCGTCGGCGATGGGTGCTCGCCGGCCAGGGCGCGGTGGTAACGGGTTGCGGGAATTCCTTCTCGGTACGGTTCTATCGCTGGCCGGGGGAGCGATCATGGATCATTTGCGCGGCGTGCAAGACGATTTCGAAAAGGAAAGGGACGAAGCCGATGATTTGGTGGAATCCGCGCAGCAGTGTTCGGATGCCATCGAAGACGTCGTTGATGTTTCTGATTCCGCGGTGGCAGAGCTTATCTCTGCTGTGATTCCACTGATTAACATCTTGACCATGCTGTTGCAGCGGCACCCTCTGGGAAAGGTCATCATCCCGGTGATATCGCGCATTGGTGGGGAGCTTATCGATCAGACGAATGACACCATCACGCAAACGTGCCGGGACCGCGATACCGCCATTGAGAATTGCTATGACGAGTTTGAACGGCGCTGCACCGAGGTGTGCGAGCGGGAGCTGCCGGAAACCCCGCCAGAGCCCGAATGCGGCTGTGAGGAGAAGCGGAAAGAGTGCCCGCAACCTGAGCCTGAACCTTGTGCACCGGCTCAGCCGTCACCAGCTCCGGCCCCGTCCACACCGTCTCAGCCCACACAGCCAGCCCAGCCTTCGGCGCCAGCCGCACCGCAGCAACCTGTAGAGCCGAAACCAGAAACACCGGTGGCACCACCAGAAAAGCCGGAGCCCACCCAGCCCGCCACGGTGCCTGAAAAAGACTGCCCACCGGTTGAAGAGAAGCCACAGCCTGCGCCGCCGACTGAGCCGAGCCATGTGCCGACTGAGCCCGCTTCAACGGCACCAGAAGAGGAGCACACACCGTGCCGCTGCACAGAAGAGAAAGCGGCACACACCTGTGACTGCGGTGAGCATCAGCGAGAACTAGGAACCACGAAGCCCGCTGATGCAGGAGTTGACGTTCCCATCGAGCCTGTGCCGCAGGAGGTGGTGGACTGCCCAGAGGACGAGGAGCCGGTGGCTGAGGAGGCCAAGTGTCCTGAAGAGTCGTTAGAAAGCGATGATTGCGAAGAGCCAGAGCAGCCACCCGGTGCGGAAGCAGGTGAGTGCAAGCCTGAAGAAGCCTGCTGTGGAAGCTTAGGCCTGCTTGGCGTGGGCGTTGCCATTCTGGGGCTGGGTCTGTTGGCTGAGGCAGCTATGGACTTCGTGGAGAATCTGCCGGAGCCGGAGCCCGTACCGGAGCCTGTACCCGAGCCAGAACCGCAGCCAGAGCCCGAACCCTGCCCACCGCCTGCACCAGAGCCTGCTCCTGACAACGGTGTTACGCCGCCGCCTCCGGAGCTGAACAACGTTCCTGAGCCAGAGGCACCGCCAGAGAAACTTGCGCACATGCAGGCAGCGGAGGCACCGGCGCCGCAGCCAGCCCCGGCGCCAGCACCTGCACCTGAGCCAGTACCAGGTCCGGCCGCTGGGGCTGAGGCCACGCCAGAAATGCCCCCGCAAGAAAGTTCAGAAACCTCCTCCGTACACGCACGAAAGGCAGGGCAGTGGTAATGCCGCACAATGATTTTGATGAGTTCGCGCGCGGATTCCGCGAGCGCACAGCCGCACGGCTGCTGGAATTTGAGAAAGCCATGGCTAAAGCACAGGACGAATTGGAAAAGTCTGCGCAGCGTGCCGCCCAAGCCCAATCGCCTACAGAGGCGCAGCGGCGGAACCCTGCTTCTAGGGGCGGAGCGCACAGCCAAAGCCAAAGGCAGGGGCGAGGCCGCCCGCGCGGCCAAGTGCAATCAGTGCTCAGGCGCGGGTGACACGGAAACCGGGAAACTCCTCAGTGCGCCAGCAGCCCCAGGTGTTACTGTGGCGTGAGTAGCCACTGCACGTATCAACCAAGGTTTGGGGGAAGACCACATGACAATTCCTTGGGTTTATGACGTCTTGTGGGGAGTTCTTCCCATGCTGTACCTCTTGGTGGCTTTTGTCGTGCTTGGCATTGAGATTAAATGCGACAGAGATATGGCCCACATAAAGCTGTGGACGGCCGCGCAGCTGCTTCTCCCAGGAATTGGCCTTATCGCCTGGCTTCTCCTTGAAGTTCCCCGCTTAAAAAGACTAAAGCAGGACGAATAAACGATCGTCCTGCTTTAGTCGGAGCACACGTGCGCCTTGCGGTGCTAGCTCGTCGAAACCTTTCCCGTCGCTAGAAACCCGCGTGCTTGGTGAGGTCCTCGCCGAGGAAGCTCTCGACGCCCTTGGCGGAGGCGTCGGCAGCCGCAAAGGCGTCATACTTGGACTCACCAGCCAGGGTGGACAGCAAGAAGCCGGTGACTAGGCCGCGGGCTGTCTCAACGGCGGATCCTTGGAAGAAGCCGGAACCAAGCGCCAACTTGAAGAATTTATCCTCGCTGAAACCGGACTGCGTGCCCTTAGCAACCTCACGGTAGGCCACCGGGCCGCCCCAGGCGTTGGCTAGCTTCGCGGGATTACCGGCGCGGAAGATATCATCCTGGCCTGCGCCGATAACGAGCCCGCGGGCCTTAACAGCGTGGGCGGCCTGAACTGCAGAGGGGGAAGTATCGGCGGGGTAGAGGGCAGCGACGGCGCGGACCTTTGGGTTATCCACGGCGGCCAAGGTGGCTACGCCGCCGCCCATGCCGTGCCCAAAGACACCTAGTTTGGAGGGGGACACCGAAATCTTTCCGGCACCCAACCGGACACCAGCGGCAATCTGCAACGCCGATTCGAGGTCGGCAGCCAAGTTGCGGTGCTTGGCAAAGACGCCTGTCTCCGTATCGGGAGCAACCACCACGATGCCCCAGCTGGCCAAGTGGCGCAGGGTGGCGTGGTAGTCCTTAACGCTTTTCGTCCAGTCGTGGGCAAATGCCACGGCAGGCAGACCTTTACCCTCAGCTGGGGTGTAGACCTTGCCCTCCAGCCCTGCATAGGACAGGTCCCCGACGAGAACGCGGTGCGGGCCGCGCTTAGACAACGTACCGAGATGCTTCTTCAAATTCGCAGACACGCTTTACAGAATAGAGCAAAGATCGCCCGCACAGGTGGAATGCGTCGCTGCTTAGGCGAATCAACGCGTCACAATGAGTCCCTATGCTTCGGGGAGCAGAAAGAAACAACTTTTAGGCTATGTGAAAAGCACTCAAGGTAATAGGATCAGAAACGAAACTCTTCAATTGTGCGCGGGCCTAGTGTGCGCGCACAGTCACAAGTAAAGGAAGATGCGCATGGCTGAGACGCAACAAAGCAAGGGTGGCGCACGAGTCGCTGTCCAAAAGTTCGGAACATTCCTTTCTTCGATGATCATGCCGAACATCGGTGCCTTCATTGCGTGGGGCATTTTGACTGCTCTCTTCATTCCGGACGGGTTCTTCCCGAATGAAAAGATCAACACAATGGTTGGCCCAATGGTGACCTACCTGTTGCCGATTCTCATCGCTTTCACCGGCGGCAAGCTTGTACACGGCGTGCGCGGAGGCGTTGTAGGCGCCATCGTCACGATGGGCGTCATTATGGGAACGTCAGCACCGGAGTGGATCGGTGAGGACGGTCATGCGTCGCCGATGTTCCTTGGAGCGATGATTTGTGGTCCTTTGGCTGCATGGCTTTTCAAGAAGCTTGAGTCACTGTGGGATGGCAAGGTTCGCCCAGGTTTTGAAATGCTCGTCAATAATTTCTCCCTGGGCATCTTCGGTTTCGCTGGGGCTATCGCCTCCATGTACCTCCTGACTCCAGTGATGAACCTGATCATGGATTTGGCAGGTCGAGCGGTTGAGTTCCTTATCACGCATAACCTGTTGTGGTTGACCTCCGCATTAATTGAACCCGCAAAGGTGTTCTTCCTGAACAATGCCATTAATCATGGCGTGCTCACTCCGCTTGCTACTGATCAAGCGTCCCAAGCCGGTAAATCTGTGCTGTACTTGCTGGAAGCAAACCCAGGCCCTGGCCTTGGTATCCTTCTTGCTTTTATGGTGTTTGGTGCTGGTTCTGCTCGCGCGACTGCCCCAGGCGCGGCATTGATTCACTTCTTCGGTGGTATCCACGAGATTTACTTCCCCTACGTCCTGATGCGCCCGCAGCTGCTTCTTGCTGTCATCGGCGGAGGCATGACAGGCGTTGCGATTAACACCATCATGGACGTTGGACTGCGTTCTCCGGCGGCACCGGGGTCCATTCTTGCCATCTACGGAACGGTTGCTTCTGATTCCTACCTAGGCGTGACTATCGCTGTGGTTGCATCGACTGCAGTATCGTTCGCTATCGCTGCTCCGATTCTGAAGTTCACCAAGGGCGAAGATGACCTCGACAAGGCCACGGCGGATATGGAAGCCATGAAGGGCAAGAAGTCGTCGGTTGCTGGTGCTTTGACGACGAAGTCCGCTGAAGATGCTCCAGAGATCCGGAATGTGGTCTTTGCGTGCGATGCCGGCATGGGTTCTTCTGCAATGGGCGCTTCGGTGCTTCGAAACAAGATCAAGGAAGCCGGTTTCGGCAATATCGTTACAGTAACCAACTCGGCGATCAATAATCTCAAAGATGATTATCAGTTGGTCGTAGTTCACCAAGACTTGGCAGAACGCGCCAAGCCGGCTACTCCTTCGGCAATCCACGTTGCCGTGGATAACTTCATGGCTTCACCTCGCTACGACGAAGTCGTGGACCTTATCCGCAAACAGCAATCGGGTACCACTGCCGCGGCAACTGAAGCTGAAATGGCGAGGGCAAGCGCATCGGAGTCGTCTGAGTCTGCCGGTGAAGAAGTTCTCAGCCTAGACACAATCGTGCTCGATGGACACGCATCCGACCGAGAAGACGCAATTAACCAAGCTGGCGCATTGCTCGTCTCTGCCGGTGCAGTTGATCGCGCCTATGTAGACGCGATGCATGAGCGGGAGAAGTCCGTGTCTACCTTTATGGGAAACGGCCTCGCTATCCCGCATGGAACCAATGAAGCTAAGGACTCCATTAAGAAGTCCGCTGTTTCCTTCATCCGCCTAGATGAGCCCGTAGACTGGGGCGGCAAGCCCGCTACCTTCATTGTTGGTATCGCTGGTGCTGACGGTTCTCACCTCAAGACACTCGCCAAAATTGCCAAGATTTTCGGCAAGGCTGACACGGTGGAGCAGTTGGAAAGCGCCGCGACGAAGGAAGAAATCCTCACTATTTTTGAGAAGGTGAACAAGTAATGACAACTAAGAAAGCACTGCATTTTGGAGCTGGCAACATTGGTCGAGGATTTGTCGGCGTCATCTTGCACGAGGCAGGTTACGAACTAGCCTTTGCGGATGTCGCGGCTCCCCTTATTGATTCTCTCAATGAGCTTGAGTCGTACACAGTGCATGAGGTCGGAAACGGTGCCCGCGAAGTACGCGTGACTAATTTCTCGGGAGTCAACTCCGCTGAGGACCTTGAAGGACTTTACTCAGAGGTCGTGGAGGCTGATCTCATCACGACTGCAGTCGGACCTACTGTTCTACAACTTATTGCACCTTCGATCGCTGAAGGCTTGAAACGTAGAGCAGAAGCAGGCAAAGACAAGGTTGCGGTCATGGCTTGTGAGAATGCGATCAACGCTACGGATGGGCTAAGCGCGGCCATTCGAGAGGCATACCCGGGCGTTGATGAGATTGCTTTTTTCCCCAACACAGCAGTTGACCGCATCGTGCCGAACCAAGAGCGTCGAACTGGCGCCGAGGCGCTCGACGTAGTTGTCGAAACCTACCATGAGTGGGCGGTGGAATCTGGGCCTTTTAAAACTGCAGGGATCGAAATCCCTGAGATTGCAGGAATCACTTGGGTGGATGACCTCGCACCCTACATCACTCGCAAGCTTTTCACTGTCAATACGGGACATGCTGCGACTGCCTACTTCGGAAAACAAGCAGGAATTTCTACTATTGCGGAAGCATTATCGCAGGAGGAAATCCAGCGAAAGGTCGCTGCGGTTCTGGCTGAAACCAAACAACTCATTGTTGAAAAGTTTGACTTTGACCCACAGGTTCAGCAGGACTACGTAGAGAAAATTCTGACACGATTCCAGAACCCTGAGCTTCCTGATACTACCGACCGCGTTGGACGTGCCCCGCTGCGTAAGATTTCGCGCAATGAACGTTTCATCGGCCCAGCAGCCGAACTAGCGGAACGCGGGCATGAGGTCACGGCTCTCGTCGAAGCGGTGTCGGCAGCATTGGAATTTGACGTACCTGAAGATCCCGAATCGGTGGAGTTGCGTAAGCGCTTGAAGCAAGTCGCAGATAACGAAGAGGCGACAAATAGCCTGGTTACTGAGCTGACCGGGATTGCTCCGGAACACCCTCTTTTTGCAGCTCTGTCCCAAATATTTGCATGTGAAGCGGTGAGGTAGGCTCAGTAAATATGTGTGGAATTGTTGGATATGTGGGTCCCGTTTCTGGAGACCATGATTATTACGCCCTAGACGTTGTGCTGGAGGGCCTGCGCCGACTGGAGTATCGCGGCTATGACTCAGCAGGCGTCGCAATGTACGCCGATGGTGAGATCGGCTGGCGCAAGAAGGCCGGAAAGGTCGCTGCGCTGGAAGCCGAAATCGCTGCGCGTCCACTGAAGGATTCCGTCCTGGGCATCGGCCACACCCGCTGGGCTACTCACGGTGGCCCGACCGATCTGAACGCCCACCCGCACGTGGTGGATGGCGGCAAGCTCGCCGTCGTGCACAACGGCATCATCGAGAACTTTGCTGAGCTTAAAAGCGAGCTGGAGGGCAAGGGACATAACTTCGTCTCCGAGACCGACACCGAGGTAGCCGCCACCCTTCTGGCAGATGTGTTCCACAACGAAGCCGGCGGTGACCTCACCAAGGCTATGCAGCTGACCGGCAAGCGTCTGGAAGGTGCGTTCACCCTCTTGGCTATTCACGCCGAGCAGGCGGATCGCATCGTGGCTGCACGCCGCGATTCGCCGCTGGTCATCGGCCTGGGTGAGGGGGAGAACTTCCTGGGTTCGGACGTCTCCGGCTTCATCGACTACACCAAGTCTGCCGTGGAGATGGACAATGACCAGGTCGTGACCATCACCGCGGATGACATCGAAATCACTGACTATGAGGGCAACCCCGCCCAGGGCAAGCCTTTCGAGATCAAGTGGGATGCCGCTGCTGCCGAAAAGGGTGGCTTCAACTCCTTCATGGAGAAGGAAATCCACGACCAGCCAGCAGCCGTGCGCGATACGTTGCTGGGCCGCCTCGACGAGACTGGCAACCTGATCCTTGATGAGATCCGCATCGAGGAGTCGGTGCTCAAGTCCATCGATAAGATCATTGTCATCGCCTGCGGCACCGCCGCTTATGCCGGACACGTCGCGCGCTACGCCATCGAGCACTGGTGCCGCATCCCGTGTGAGGTGGAGCTGGCTCACGAATTCCGCTACCGCGATCCGATCGTCAACGAAAAGACCCTGGTCGTGGCCCTGTCCCAGTCGGGCGAGACCATGGATACCCTCATGGCCGTGCGCCACGCCCGCCAGCAGGGCGCCAAGGTGATTGCCATCTGCAACACCCAGGGTTCCTCCATTCCGCGCGAGTCCGACGCCGCCCTCTACACCCACGCCGGCCCGGAGATCGCCGTGGCCTCCACCAAGGCCTTCCTGGCGCAGATCACCGCGACCTACCTGCTAGGCCTCTACCTGGCGCGCCTGCGCGGCAACATGTTCTCCGATGAGGTCAACTCGGTCCTCGAAGACCTGCGTGGCATGCCGGATAAGGTCCAGGCAATCATCGACAACGAGCAGCAGGTCTACGACCTAGCCAACGCTATGGAGAACGCCAAGTCGGTGCTTTTCCTAGGCCGCCACGTCGGCTTCCCTGTCGCGCTGGAGGGCGCGCTCAAGCTCAAGGAGATTGCCTACCTGCATGCGGAGGGCTTCGCCGCCGGTGAGCTCAAGCACGGCCCCATCGCGCTCATCGAGGAAGGGCAGCCGGTCTTCGTCATCGTGCCTTCCCCGCGTGGCCGCGATTCCCTGCATGCCAAGGTTGTCTCCAATATCCAGGAGATCCGCGCCCGTGGTGCTATCACCATCGTCATCGCGGAAGAGGGCGACGAGGCAGTCGAGGCCTACGCCAACCACATCATCCGCATCCCGCAGGCGCCGACGCTGATGCAGCCGCTGCTGGCTACCGTTCCGCTGCAGATTTTCGCCTGCGGTGTAGCCACCGCCAAGGGCTATGACGTGGACCAGCCGCGCAATCTGGCGAAGTCCGTGACCGTCGAATAGCGCTGAGCCCTCAAGTGGCACAATGGTGGGTATGTTAAAAACCACCGTTGACCTCAACGCTATTGCCCACAATGTTGCTCGCGTGAAGGAGGCGGTGGCCCCGGCCCGCCTCATGTGCGTGGTCAAGGCGGATGCCTATGGCCACGGCATCGAGCGCTGCGCACCGGTCATGGCGAAGGCTGGGGCAGACGCCTTCGGGGTGGCCACCTTGGCCGAGGCTGTCGCACTGCGGAAGGTCATTGACACCCTCCCCATCGCTGCTTGGCTGTGGGAGCCAACAGAGGACATCGCCCCGGCCCTCGCCGCTGGTATCCAGATCGGCATCCCTTCGCTGGCGCACGCCCAAGCACTCATTGCTGCTGAGACTCCCACCGAAGTCTTCGTGATGGTGGAAACGGGGATGCACCGATCGGGCGTCGACAAGCATGCGTGGGAGGAGACCTTCCGCCTGCTTGCCGACGCCCCCCACATCACCGTCCTAGGCCTCATGTCCCACTTCGCCTGCGCTGATGAGCCGGCGCACCCGCACAATGATCATCAGGAATCTGAGTTCCGCCAGGCCCTAACGCTTGCCCGTGAGGTGGGGCTGGAGTGCCCGCTGAACCACCTGGCTAACTCGCCCGCGGCCTTGACTCGCCCCTCGGCGCGTTGTGAACAGGTGCGCGTCGGTGTGGCCCTGTATGGGCTCGAACCGGTCGCCGGGCGCGACCATGGGCTGGAACCCGCCATGACGTGGGAGGCTTCCGTCGTCGCAGTGAAGCCGATTTCGGCGGGGGAGTCCACGTGTTATGGCCTGACCTGGACCGCGGATAGCGACCGCGAGCTCGCCACCGTCAGCGTGGGCTATGCCGATGGCCTACCGCGCGCCTTTCAGGGGGCGCTGCAGGTAGGCATTGGCGGCGAGCTCTACCCGCAGGTGGGGCGGGTCTGCATGGACCAGATCGTCGTCGACCTCGGCGCGAACCCTCACGGCGTGCGCGCCGGAGACACTGCCGTTATCTTCGGGCGCGGCGGTATGAGCGCTACAGAATTAGCCGAGACAGCCGGGACCATCAACTATGAAGTGGTGTGCCGCCCCACCGGGCGCACCGAGCGTACATACCGCGAAGGAGCTAGCGATGCGCAGTGATTTTCCACACGAAGGACGCCGTGAGGCCGCCACGCCAGAGGATGCCCAGGCATTTGGTGAAGAGCTAGGCGCGGCGCTGGAAGCAGGAGACCTAGTTATCCTCGACGGCCCCTTAGGCGCCGGGAAAACCACCTTTACGCAGGGCATTGCCCGCGGGATGCAGGTGAAGGGGCGGGTGACCTCACCGACCTTCGTCATCGCCCGCGAGCACCCTTCCCGCGTGGGCGGGCCGACGTTGGTGCACGTGGATGCCTACCGCCTGCTCGATCATTCGGATGATCCGTTGGGGGAGCTCGACAGTCTAGACTTGGACACCGAAATAGAGGACGCCGTGGTCGTTGCCGAGTGGGGTGGGGGCTTCATGGAGCGCCTGTCTGATGCGTACCTCGCTATCACAATTAACCGCGACTCGGACGATGATGTCCGCGTATTTACATGGAAATGGGTGAATTAACGTGCTGGCTTTTCTTGCTGAACAGCCCTTGCTGACGCTCTTTCTCATCATGGCGGTGGGACTGGCCGTGGGCAAGATCAATGTCTTCGGCATCTCGCTCGGCGCCGCGGCTGCGATGTTCGTGGCCTTGGGCTTGTCCGCAGCGAACCCGGACATCGTGGTCCCGGCGTTCGTGTACCAATTTGGCCTGGCCATCTTCGTTTACGTCATCGGCCTGAACTTCGGCCGTAGCTTCTTCGAAGATTTCCGCCGGCGCGGCTGGAAGATGTCCATGGTGGTCATCGTCTTCTTCTTCATTCTGGCGGGGCTGACAACCCTGGCGATGCGCCTCTTTGATCTGGACCCCGCAATCAGCGTGGGTACCCTTGCAGGTTCGCTGAGCTCGACGCCGGGTATGGCAGCGGTCGTCGAGGCTTTGGGCGGTGACAGTACCCCGGTGGTGGGCTATTCCTTGGCCTACCCAGGCTGCATCATCGGAACCATCCTGGTGGCCGCCATCGGTGCGAAAGTCCTGCGTGTGAACCACGTTGAGGACGCCCGCGCCGAGGGCATGATTGCGGAGCCACTGGAGTGGCGGGCGGTGCGCCTGACCCGCGACTTTGACGCAACGGTAGGTCAGCTGCAGGAGGTGACTGGCGAGCGCGTCATCGCTACCCGCCACGTCAACAATCCCCACAACCACAACCTGGCCTACCCGGAGCTGCCGCTGCGCGCCGGCATGGAGCTTTTGCTCAACGGCACGGCCCCAGCGCTGGATAGCGCGATTTCCCAATTGGGTGAGGAGATCCACCTCAACCTCCACGAGGAAGATGGCCTGGTCTACCGCCGCCTGACCGTGTCCAGCCCACGTGTTGCGGGCTATCAGCTCAAGGACTTGGACACTGTGAAGGAAGGCTTCCTCATCGCGCGCGTGCGCCGCGGTGACTCGGACGTTGTACCGAACGAGGAAACCGTCCTGCATTACTCGGACCGCGTGCGCGTTATCACCGCGCCGGGCAGGCTTGACGACGTCCGCCGTTTCCTCGGCGACTCCGAAGCCAAACTCGGCAACGTTGATCTCTTCCCCTTTGCCCTCGGTCTCTTCATTGGTCTGCTCTTCGGCGCTATCCCGATTCCGTTGCCGGGTGGCACGACGCTCTCCTTCGGCTTCGGTGGCGGCCCCATCGTCGTCGGCCTCATCCTGGGCGCGCTGGGCCGCTCGGGCCCGATTAACTGGCAGCTTCCTTTCCACGCCAAGCAGACAATCTCCACGCTGGGCTTGACCTTGTTCTTGGCGGGCGTGGGTACGTCGGCAGGCGGCCAGTTCCGTGATGCGCTGTCGGATCCGACCTCCCTGAAGTACATCGGTGTGGGCATGGTGCTGTCGCTGGTCTCCGCCATCGGCATCGTCGCGGTATCCATGCTGGTGCTGCGCCTGAAGTTTGATGAGTCGATGGGCATCGCCGCGGGTATGACCACGAACCCGGCGATCATGGCCTACCTCAACCCCCAGACCGGTACTCAGCTGGCAGAGCGCGGCTATGCCACCGTGTATCCCACGACGATGATCGGCAAGATTCTCATGTGCCAGGTCTTGGCCTTGATTATTGTTTGATAGTCGTCGCGTAGGATATCCCCGTACTGTTTATTCCCGCTATCCCCGCGTGAGGAGCTAACACCACCTTTATGAACAAGCTTGGTCAATTCATCACCACTGTCGTTATCGGCGGCTTCGCCGTATTCCTTGCCGCGCTCATCGTGCTGCCGATGGTCCGGACGGCGGACGCGGAGTCGAAGGAGCCCTCAACCGTTGCTCAGTCCCTGAGCGCCTACCCGAAGAATCTGGACTTCGCTATGTTCATCCCGCAGGATGTGTACGGCCCAGAGTGGAGTGCGGCCGCAGCCGTCTGCCCGGGTATCACCGAAGAGCAGCTCAAGGAGCGCGGAGTGGAGACGGGAAACCTGAATATCGACTTCGTCGATGGGGCTGTGCCTGATGACGTGAACTACATGCTGCTGGTCTCGCAGTACAACGAATTCAAGGCGGAGAAGCTGCCGCGCGCGAAGGTGGACCTCTGTGATGGTTTCCTGCAGCAGCTGAAGACACCGGAAGCTGCTAGCCAGAATATCCCGCCGCTGTTGCCGTTCCAGCAGGGACAGCCGCTGCAGTTTATGCGCGATACCCCGGAATACGTGGAGAAATTGGGGAAGAACAACCCTGACTACGTTGAGACCGACTGGCACCTCGCAGGCTAATGAAGGTTCTCGCACTCGATACCGCCACCACGGATCTGGTCACGGGCATCGTTGATACCGACACCGGGGAGAGCATCGACCGTGTTATCAGCGGTACGCGCGCCCACAACGAGCAGCTCATCCCTACTATCGAAGAGCTGCTTGCCGACGCCTCCCTGACCTACCCAGATCTCTCCGTCATCGTCGTGGGCATGGGGCCCGGGCCGTTTACCGGTCTGCGCGTAGGCATGGCTACCGCTTCCGCCCTGGGAGTGGCCCTTGATCTGCCGGTCCATGGTGTGTGCACTCTGGACGCCATCGCGCACGGCCGCGCGGGGGAGTGGTTGGTGGCCATCGACGCCCGCCGCAAAGAGGTCTACTGGGCCACCTTTGCCGATGGGGAGCGTCGCAGCGGCCCAAACGTATCGAAGCCGGAAACCCTTGATCTGAGCGCCGCCGGACTCGCGAGCCCGGAAAGCGTGCGCCTAGTGTTCCCCGAGTCTATTGCCCCGCGTTTGCCGGAGGGCATCGCTGACCTTCCCCGTGAGTGGGCTACCCCGCGCGCAGCGGGTTTGGTTGCCTGCGCCGATCTGTCCGCTGAACCTGAGCCGCTTGTCCCGCTCTACCTTCGCCGTCCCGATGCCGTGGAACCACAGGCCAAGCCGCGCTCGGCTGCCTTGGTCGGCGGCATCGAGGAGATACCGGCATCATGAGGCTGCGGCCATTAGCGTCCGCGGACGCACCGCGCTGTGCCGAGTTAGAGAAGGTCCTTTTCCCCGGCGAAAGCCCATGGCCGGCGCGAGCCTTCGAGCAGGAAATCGCGGCGGGCCACACCACGTACTGGGCGGTTGACGCAAGCGTCAACCGCGTGGGCCACAACGACAACCACTCGGAAGTTCTCGGCTACGCCGGCGTGGGCCGCATGGGCCCCGCTGCTTGGCCGGAGTACGAAATCCGCACCATCGGCGTCGACCCCGCGGCCCAACGGCAGGGCATCGCGCGGCTGATGATGGACGCCATCGTCGAACGTGCAGATTCCCACGACGCGCCCATCTTCCTCGAAGTGCGCGTAGGCAACGATCCGGCCATCCGCCTCTACGAGGCCTATGATTTTGTCATCAACGGCCTGCGCCGCAATTACTATCAACCCTCCGGTGCGGACGCCCACACCATGTATCGACCACGAAAGAGTGAAAGATGTTAATCCTCGGCATCGAGTCCTCCTGCGACGAAACCGGCGTGGGCATCATCGAGCTGTCTGATAACGGCCACATGGAGATCCGCGCCGACGTCGTCGCCTCCTCCATGGAGCAGCACGCGCGCTTCGGCGGCGTGGTTCCGGAGATTGCCTCCCGCGCCCACCTCGAGGCCATGCCACAGGTGATGAAGGCGGCGTTGGAGGAAGCGGGCGTCGAGAAGCCAGATGCGGTGGCCGCCACCGTGGGCCCGGGCCTAGCCGGCGCGCTCCTCGTCGGAGCGTCGGCAGCCAAGGCTTTTGCTTCCGCGTGGGGCGTGCCCTTCTACGGCGTCAACCACCTCGGCGGTCACGTCGCGGTGGCGAACCTGGAGGGCGAGGAGCTGCCGCATTCGGTGGCACTGCTCGTCTCCGGCGGCCACACGCAGCTGCTCGAGGTGGAAGCCGTGGGCAAACCCATGAAGGAGTTGGGCACCACGCTTGACGACGCCGCCGGCGAAGCCTACGACAAAGTCTCCCGTCTGCTGGGCTTGGGGTATCCGGGAGGGCCGATCATCGATAAGCTGGCTGCCCAAGGAAAGCCCACCATCGACCTGCCGCGGGGTTTGTCCAAGGCTGAGGACCTGCGCGGGCCCAACCGCCACAATTTCTCTTTCTCAGGGCTCAAGACTGCGGTGGCGCGCCACGTGGAAAAGGCCGAGCGAGAAGGCTCGACTGTTCAGGTTGAGGATCTCTGCGCCTCCTTCCAGGAAGCGGTGGCAGATGTGCTGACTGCCAAAGCTGTGCGCGCCTGCCAGGACACAGGCGCCAAGGTGCTGCTGCTCGGCGGCGGAGTAGCAGCGAATTCGCGGCTGCGCGCACTGGCGGCAAAGCGCTGCGAGTCTGCGGGCATTGAGTTGCGTGTGCCGCGCTTCAAGCTATGCACCGACAACGGCGTGATGATTGCGGCGGTGGCCGCCCAGCTCATTCACGAAGGCGCCGAGCCTTCCGGCCTGGCATGCGGGACGGATACGCAGCTTGAGGTGGAAGTCCCCCTCGTCGCCGCCGCGCGCTAGCAGATTCGTACCGCGCTCTGTGTCGTCGAGATTGAGGACGCCGGTCACGGCCGCGCTCTAGCGGAGGCGTACTTGGGGGTGCGCTCTAGCGGATGCGCAACCCCCAGGGTGCCGGTAGTGTGATGACCGATAATCGTCCGGCTCACACATAAGGAGCTCACACCGTTATGACCACTGGATTCCTCGTTAACCCTGATCTGTCCCGCCGCATCATCGAGTTTGAGCTCGAACAGGCAAATCAATTCCTCGGTGGTACCACCGAGGATCGCGTTTCCGTGGCCTTCCAGGATGATGGCCAGACCTACGCGGCGTTGTTTAACCCGAACGCGAAGGCTGACGACGCCGACCCGAACCCGGTGGCCTCCTTAGCCCGCAACGCTGCGGCTACCGGCAACTCCGCTTTCCTGCAGGACCCAATCCGCTCCATCTGCGGACCGGTCATCTTTGTCGCTGCCGACGGTGACGATAAGAACATCGACGAAGTCGTCGAAGCCGTGGAGCACGGCATCCGCGCGGTGAAGAACTACCGCGAGGACAACCCGGAGGAGTACAACCTCTGGCGCGCGGCCGTCATCAACTCTGATAGGCAGGTCTAGATCTGACAGGCAGCCCCTAAACCCGCAGGCTGCCTCAATCCTGCAGGACGCCCCTAAACCCGCAGGCTGGCTTAGATTCGGCAAGAAGACTGTGCGCGCGCTCGCGCACCCGTCAAGTACTCAAGGACGCGACGGCCCGAATGGGCCCGAGCGTCTTTTGTAGTTTTGGATCTCACAAGATTCCAGGCAGCGGCGGGAATCGTGATAACTCTCGCGCGCGTGAGAGCATCATCCTGGCGGGGCGCCGCGGTAGGCGGCGTGGTGGGAAGACCGGCCTGCTTGCAGGAGACATTTCTCGTGCTTGAAGTGGCGTTCGCGGAGGGCGAACGGGTTAGCGGCCCACAACGTTGAGGGCTAGCAGTCGCGCGGGTAGAGTGCTAGGCAGGTTGTTTTGACCCACAGTTGTTCACCCGCGACGACGGCTGTGCTGGGCTACCCACAACCGGCACACGCACGTCCACGTGGACGTGCACTAGGAACACTTTGGAGGAAATCATCATGGCAAACATCAAGCCGCTGGAGGACAAGGTCCTCGTCCAGATCGTTGAAGCTGAGACCACCACCGCGTCCGGTCTGGTTATCCCGGACTCCGCGAAGGAGAAGCCGCAGGAGGCCACCGTCGTAGCCGTCGGCCCGGGCCGCACCAACGACAAGGGCGAGGTTGTCCCGGTCGGCGTTAACGAGGGTGACACCGTCATCTTCTCCAAGTACGGCGGCACCGAGCTGAAGTACGACGGCCAGGAGTACCTCCTGCTGTCCGCTCGCGACCTGCTCGCTGTCATCGAGAAGTAAAAGTAGGCGATTAACCCTATGCCAAAGCTGATTGCATTTGACCAGGAGGCCCGCGAGGGCATCCAGCGCGGTGTAGACACGCTGGCCGACGCCGTCAAGGTCACCCTCGGCCCCCGCGGCCGCAACGTCGTGCTGTCTAAGGCTTTTGGTGGCCCGACCGTCACGAATGACGGCGTCACCATCGCCCGCGACATTGATCTCGACGATCCTTTTGAGAACCTCGGCGCCCAGCTGGTGAAGTCCGTGGCCGTCAAGACCAACGACATCGCCGGTGACGGTACCACCACCGCGACCTTGCTGGCCCAGGCACTCGTCTTCGAGGGCCTGCGCAACGTTGCCGCCGGTGCTAACCCGGTGGAGCTCAACAAGGGCATCGAGGCGGCCGCTGAAAAGGTCGTCGAGGAGCTCAAGAAGCGCGCCACCCCGGTGAACTCCTCCGCGGAAATCTCCCAGGTTGCTACCGTGTCCTCCCGCGATGCGGAGGTCGGCGAGATGGTTGCCGGCGCGATGGACAAGGTGGGCAAGGACGGCGTCGTGACCGTCGAGGAGTCCCAAACCATCGAGTCCACCGTGGACGTGACCGAGGGCATTTCCTTCGACAAGGGCTACCTCTCCCCGTACTTTGCGACGGAGGAGGAGACCTACAACGCCGTGCTTGACGACGCCGCAATTCTCCTCGTCCGCAACAAGATCTCCTCCCTGCCGGACTTCCTGCCGCTGCTGGAGAAGATCGCGGAGTCCTCGCGCCCGACGCTGATCATCGCTGAGGACATCGAGGGCGAGCCGCTGCAGGCGCTCGTCGTGAACTCCATCCGTAAGGTCCTCAAGGTCGCCGCCGTGAAGTCGCCGTACTTCGGCGAGCGCCGCAAGGGCTTCATGGATGACCTGGCTGTTGTCACCGGCGCGACCGTCGTCGACCCGGAGGTTGGTATCAACCTTAAGGAGGTCGGCCCAGAGGTTCTCGGTTCTGCACGTCGCGTCACCGTGTCTAAGGAGGACACCGTGATTGTGGATGGTGCAGGTACTGCTGAGGCCGTCGAGGAGCGCCGCGAGCAGATCCGGCGCGAGATCGAGCGCACCGATTCCACCTGGGATAAGGAGAAGCTCGAGGAGCGCCTGGCCAAGCTGTCTGGCGGTGTTGCCGTCATCCGCGTTGGTGCCGCTACCGAGACCGAGGTCAATGAGCGCAAGCTGCGCGTCGAGGATGCCATCAACGCCGCCCGCGCGGCCGTTGAAGAAGGCGTTATCGCCGGCGGCGGCTCCGCACTGGTTCAGATCTCCCAGGAGCTCAAGGCCTTTGCCGAGGGCTTCGAGGGCGAGGCCAAGATTGGCGTGCAGGCTGTGGCCCGTGCGCTGACCCGCCCGGCCTACTGGATCGCTGAGAACGCCGGCCTGGATGGTTCCGTCGTCGTCGCCCGCGTTGCCGAGCAGGCCAACGGTGAAGGCTTCAACGCCGCCACCCTGGAGTACGGCAACCTGCTGGAGCAGGGCATCATCGACCCGGTAAAGGTCACCCACTCCGCCGTGGTTAACGCCGCCTCCGTGGCCCGCATGGTGCTCACCACCGAGGCTTCCGTCGTGGAGAAGCCCGCCGAGGAAGAGCCGGCTCAGGCTGGACACGCGCACGCGCACTAAACGTGCACGCGGGAAACCTACGTTTCCCGCATAGCCACAAGGATTCCCGCGTAGCCACAAGGGTTCCCGCATAGTCACAAGGGTTCCCGCGTAGCCATAAGGAATTCCCGCAGGGAGCGGTGGCTCCCCGCGTGGCCATAAGGAAGGCCCGCCGCCCGCATCCATCGCGGGGAGGCGGGCCTTTGCCGTGGGGCGGGAATCTCCGCCCCGTTATGAGACTGTGGAGCCGTGGAACAAGAATTCATCACCGCCACCGACATCACCGGGCACCTGCGCGTGCTTTTCTCCCGCCTGGCAGAACCCCGCGCGGGCGGGCCCGCAACTTATTCCTTCAACGTTCCTTCCGCCTTCGGTCAGGGCGCTATCGAGGTCAATGGAGCCAAGGAAGTTCGTCGCTTCGAGCGCACCGGCGGCATGTGCCCGCGGTGTGAGGGCAGGGGCGAGGTGGGGGGGACGTCGACAAGCGCCAGCTCGTCGATGAGTCCCTGTCCCTCAACGACGGCGCCATCATGTACCCCGGCATGAAGGTGGACTCGTGGATGTGGCGCGCCTACGCCGAGCCCGGGTTGTATCCGGCCGACGTGCCGGGCCAGGGCTTTACCGAGGAACAAAAGTGCAACCTGTATGAGACCAAGGTCGGCGGCGTCAACATGAGTTACATGGGGCTGGTCACGCGGGAACGTGTTGAGCGTCCCTACAGAAGCATATGCGTGCCTTTGTCGAGCGCGCAGTGGTCTTTGTGGACTGCCCAGCCAGGGTACGTGCTTGGCGCAGCACGAGCGGGAGTCCTACCTCAACGGCGTCTCCATCGCGGAGGTCTGCGATATGGAGCTTGCCGACGCCGCCGCATGGCTCCGTACCATCAACTCACCCCTTGCCGTGGCCCCGTTGCGCTGGTTGGCGACAGCCCTGGATTTGGGGCTGGGCTACCTGACGTTGGGGCAGTAGCTCTCGATGCTCTCCGGCGGCGAGGTCGTGGCGGCCTGCCCGCCGTGCGAGTTCCTCGACAAGGACACGTTGCCCGCCCACTACCTAGCGCAGGTGCTGTAGAACTGGCAGCTTCTACCGGCCGCCAGTTGCCGGCTGCTGGATATCAGCGCAGCCTGCTTAACGCCATGGCTGGGGGAGGGCGGACTAGGCGCCGACGGTCGCGTGGGTGCGGCGCGAGCGCAAGGCAACGACGCGCTCGGATTCGCTCATGCCGCCCCACACGCCATAGGGCTCGCCGGATGCGAGGGCGTGTTCGCGGCACAATTCGATGACTGGGCAGGTGTGGCAAATAGCCTTGGCGCGGTTTTCGCGCTGGGCGCGGGCGCGACCGCGCTCGCCGTCTGGGTGGTAGAACACGTCAGAGTTTTCCCCACGGCAAGCGCCGTGTAGCTGCCAATCCCAGAAGTCCGTATTGGGCCCGGGGAGCAGGAAAGGCTGAGACACGTTCGATTCTCCTTATTCGTCAAAGATAGAGTTTCCAAGCGCGAGGCGTGCTGTAAGCGCGACTCAACACGGGAGATGGTCCCGTGAGTGCTAGGGCGAAGTAAGACGAGATAGAAGTGTGTCTTCCCTTGGTAAACGGCGCGTTAAGCATTGCTGACATGCAGGTGTAACGAGCCGAAATTCCTCACGTTTACCCAGTATGACCTGCATTTAAGGTTAAGATGAACGATGAATGAACTTTTTTATCACAGCTCAAAAGCCGGGGAATGGACCCGTCGTTTCGGGTTTCGCCAAATGGTTATGACATGATGTTCATGCAGAATATGTAGTAATGAATTAAACGAATTCATTCAGAAAAGACTTTAGGCAGAAGAGCACAAAGCAGAAGAGCAAGGATGGCAGTGGCTACACATGCTACAGGCGCAGGCGGCTCCTCCACAGCGGCGAAGCGCGACAGCGATAAGGAACTAGCGGACCTCGTTCCGCTAGCCGTCGACGGTAGCCGCCGTGCCCTGCAGCGCATCATGCGCATCATTCACCCGCAGGTCCTGCGCTATTGCCGCGCACGCATTGGCGGTCACCGCCAGCCCACGGCGGAGGATGTGGCACAAGAGATCTGCTTGGCGGTGGCGACGTCGATTGGCACGTACAAGGACAAGGGCCGCCCGTTTATGGCCTATGTGTATGGCATCGCTGCCCACAAGGTGACCGACGCTCACCGGGCCCTCAGCCGCGACCACACCCACCCGACGGAAGACCTTCCGGAAGACGCCGCTCAGGACGCTACCCCCGAAGAATCCGCCCTTGAAGTAGACGGTAGTAACAGAGTGCGGGCAATGCTCGATACGTTAAGTGACAAGGCCCGGGACATTATCATCTTGCGTGTGTTCGTGGGGCTGTCGGCAGAGGAGACTGCGGAAATTGTGGAGTCTACCCCTGGCGCAGTCCGCGTGGCGCAACATCGTGCACTTGCGCAATTGCGCAAATCCCTCGATTCGCACGAGACGTCGTGAACCAGCAGCGTGAACCAGTAGTTGGGCTAGCCCAGAGCTAGCAGTGAGCCATCGGTACTTGGCACCGACAAATTAAAATTTTACTAATAAGGAAGGGAGGACATCATGGTAAAAAAGGACCAGCCTCAGCAGGGTGTCGCTGAGCAGCTGCAGCCTTTGGTCGATGATGATGCATTCCTCACCACTCTCTCCGAAGGAACGGATCCCTCCGATGGCAGTGATGAGTTGGCGGGTCTTCTGCTGGAGTTGCGCGGGGACGTCGAAAAGCAGATGCCCCCGGCCCCCCTCATCGAAGGCGCGGAGGAGGAGCCGGAGGTTATTTCCCTCGGCGCGGCACGTCGCCGTCGGAGCAAGCCATTCATACACGGCCTCATTGGAGCGGCCGCAGCTACGCTGCTCATTGCAGGTACCGGAGCTGTGGTGGTCAACGCCGGACCGGGTTCCCCGCTGTATGGCGTGAACCAGTCGCTCTTCGGCGCAGACGAGCACGATGTGTCTGTGGTCGAGCTCGCCGGAACACTCGATGAAATGGAGAGGCGTTCCGCTGAGGGCGATATGGACGGCACCCGTCAGCTGCTTGAAGAAGCCCGGAAGATGGTGGATCAGGCCAAGCGGGAACGCGAGGCGGAGTCCCCGAGTACGACGAAACAACAGCCCCGCACCACGGTGACGCAGACGCAGACGGTGGAGAAGCCCGCCCCTGTAGAGGAGCAGAAGCCACCGGAGCCGGAGACCGTCACGCAGACCGAGACTGCGGTCTCTACCGTCGTGGTGACACGTACGGTATCGGCAGGTAACCCACTGGAGCCGCCGACGCAGAACCAGCCGGAGCCAAGTCAGCCGAGTGGTGGAGAGCAGGCGACGCCACCGCAGAATGACAACTCGGATGGCGCTGGGGATAACGGTCAGCTCCCGCCGCCGCAGTTCCAGCAATAAAACCACAAAGAACCTCTTTCCTCCCACACCAGGAGGAAAGAGGTTCTTGTCGTTGAGCTGCGCGGTACTTCAGCCGCGCTAGTAGCGCGAATCCATACCGTCGAGGTAACCCACCGCATAATCCCACGGAACATAGCGCATCGGATCCGGCTCGGCACCCGGCTCGTGCACGGGGGCGAGCTGGCCTGCCAGCGTAGCCTGCATGTTGGAGGCCATAATGTCCCACTCGTAGAAGTGGTTTTCTTCGCAGTCCTCGCAGAAAAAGAAGATGCCGTCGATGCCGCGCGGGCTCAAAACACGCGCAAACTCTTGGACCATGGCCAGATCATGAATGACGGCGAGACGGTCCTCCTCAGACAGCGGCTCGACGTGCTCATCCTCCTCGAGGAAGGAAGCTGGGTCGTTCGGGTCGTCCGCGAAGGGATCGCGGGGCATGTTGGCGAAAAAGTTCACGTCTGCGAGCCTATTGACTCCGTGCGCGCAAGGCAATTCCCTATAGAGACTTTTTCTATACCCACGGCTACCACTACGGGGCGTCCACGCACTACAGTGAGGGCTACCGCATACAACTATCTGGTCAGTTTAGGAGAGCCCCACCCTCATGAGCCACGTCCACACCGGCGGAGACAACCCCGACAAGATTGCACTCTACGGCCTTACTTTTGATGATGTTCTGCTGCTTCCCGCAGAATCCAACGTCGTTCCCTCCGAGGTGGATACCTCGGCGCAGTTCACCCGCAACATTCGCCTCGGCGTGCCTCTGGCTTCCGCCGCGATGGATACGGTGACCGAGGCCCGCATGGCCATCGGCATGGCGCGTCAGGGCGGCATCGGCGTCCTGCACCGCAACCTTTCCGCAGAGGAGCAGGCTCAGCAAGTAGAGATTGTGAAGCGCTCCGAGTCCGGCATGGTCACCGACCCGGTCACGGCCACCCCGGACATGACTATCGACGAGGTAGACACGCTGTGCGCGCGGTACCGGATTTCGGGCCTGCCGGTCGTCGATAAGCAAGGCACCCTCGTGGGCATCTGCACTAACCGTGACATGCGCTTCGAGCCGGATTTCTCCCGCAAGGTTTCCGAGATCATGACCCCGATGCCGCTAGTCGTGGCCAAGGAAGGCGTCAGCAAGGAAGAGGCGCTGGAGCTGCTGTCCGCCAACAAGGTGGAGAAGCTGCCCATCGTTGATGATGAGAACAAGCTCGTCGGCCTCATTACCGTCAAGGACTTTGTCAAGACCGAGCAATTCCCCAACGCCTCCAAGGATGCTTCCGGGCGCCTTCTCGTGGCGGCGGGCATCGGTACCGGTGAGGAGTCCTACCAGCGCGCAGGCCAGCTTGTCGACGCCGGCGTAGACGTCCTCGTCGTCGACTCCGCCCACGCCCACAACAACCGCGTGCTGGAGATGGTCTCCCGCGTGCAGAAGGATTTTGGTGACCGCATTGACGTCATCGGTGGCAACCTGGCCACCCGTGCTGCTGCACGCGACATGATTGAGGCCGGCGCCGACGCCATCAAGGTCGGCATCGGACCGGGTTCCATTTGCACCACGCGCGTTGTGGCGGGTGTAGGTGCCCCGCAGATCACCGCCATCATGGAGGCCGCCGCCGTGGCAGGTCCGGCGGGTGTGCCGGTTATTGGTGACGGCGGCATGCAGTACTCCGGTGACGTCGCCAAGGCCCTGGCGGCCGGCGCCGATGCCGTCATGCTGGGCTCCATGCTGGCCGGTACCACGGAGGCACCGGGTGACATCGTTGTGGTCCAGGGCAAGCAGTACAAGCGTTACCGCGGAATGGGTTCCATGGGTGCCATGCAGGGCCGCGGCCTGACGGGCGAGAAGCGCTCCTACTCCAAGGACCGCTACTTCCAGGCCGACGTCAAGAGTGAGGACAAGCTGGTGCCAGAAGGCGTGGAGGGACGCGTGCCTTTCCGCGGTGATATTGATGCCATCGTTCACCAGATCGTGGGCGGCCTGCGCGCTTCCATGGGCTACACCGGCTCCGCTAACCTGGCTGAGCTCAAGACCAAGCAGTTTGTCCAGATCACCGCTGCGGGCCTTAAGGAGTCTCACCCGCACCACCTTCAGCAGATCGTCGAAGCTCCGAACTACCGCTAAGGACTAAGAATGCGCGATTACGTAGAAATCGGCGTGGGCCGCGAGGCCCGCCGCACCTATGACTTGAACCAGATTTCCCTGGTGCCGACTCGCCGCACCCGTTCCTCCAAGGACGTGGACACCTCATGGCACATCGATGCCTACACCTTCGACGTGCCGTTCGTTTCGGCGCCGACTGATGCGCTGGCCACACCCGAATTTGTTATCGAGATGGGCAAACAGGGCGGTCTAGGCGTCATCAATGCCGAAGGCCTGTGGGGCCGTCACGAGGATTTGGAAGGCGCGATTGCCCGCGTGACGGAGAACTTCGGCGACCTGTCCACGCTGCAGGAGCTGCACGCAGCACCCCTGAATGAGGAGTTGCTGGCAGAGCGCATCGCGCAGGTGCGCGATTCCGGCGTGACCGTGGCCGTGCGCGTCTCCCCGCAGCACGCCCGCGAGCTGGCGCCCGTGGTTATTAAGGCCGGCGCGGAGTTGCTGTTCATCCACGGCACTTTGATTTCCGCCGAGCACGTGCAGACTGGCGGCGAGCCGCTCAACTTGAAGGAGTTCATCGGCTCGCTGGATACCCCGGTGGTGGCTGGTGGCGTGGCGGATTACACCACGGCGCTGCACCTCATGCGCGCGGGCGCTGCGGGCATCATCGTCGGCGCCGGTGTGAACACCAACCCGGAGACCGTAGGTATTGATATCCCCATGGCGACGACCATCGCGGATGTTGCGGCCGCACGCCGCGACTACCTGGATGAGACCGAGGGCCGCTACGTGCACGTGCTTGCCGACGGCGACATCTTCACCTCCGCAGACATCGCCAAGGCCATTGCCTGTGGCGCTGATGGGGTCGTGCTCGGGCCAGTCCTGGCTCGCGCGGCGGAGGCTGGTGGCAAGGGCTGGTACTGGCCGTCCACGGCCGGCCACCCGCGTTTCCCGCGCGGCCTCATTGAGCCGATTGGCGTGGCCAATTCCCTCCTGGGCACCGGCACTTTTGGCGCCGATGTTTCGGGCACCGACGTTTCTGGCAACGCAACTTCTGGCGCCGCCGAGGATGCCTCAGCGGGTGCGCCTTCCTTGGAGGTCGTGCTCCATGGCCCGTCCAACGAGCCGCTGGGTGAGCTCAACTTGGTCGGTGGACTCAAGCGCGCCATGGCAAAGTGCGGCTACACGGATTTGAAGTCCTTCCAGAAGGTTGGTCTGGCCGTCCGTTAGTGCTGCGGACGCAGCTGTGCGCAGGCGCGGCTGCCCGTACGCGCGGCCACCGGCGGGAGCGGCTGCCTGTAGGTGCGGCTACCCGTCGGGGCAGCCGACTGCCGGAGGAACACTGCGGTGATCGACAAAGCTTCGATCTACTTCGCTGTCTTGGCGGCTCGTGTCCTGGCTTAGCGCTCTGCGGGGTTGAGCACCGATGGTGCTTCCACGTTGGAGTTGCAGCTGCAGTTGCGCGGCTTCTGAAACAACAGCAGGCGGGGCTTTTTCAGGCGGCGTGGGCGCAGTGCCACCTTGCGGAATACCACGCGCCCGCGCGCCGGTGCCATGGTTTGTAGCACCGAGGCCACCACGACCAGCCCGATGGCCGCCAGCTTGAGCTGGGACACGTTCTGGGAGAGCAGGAGCCAGCCAAAGAATGCGGCGAAGACGGGCTCCAAAGCGATCAGGATGGAAAAGACGTTGGGGGCAAGCTTGCGCAGCGCAAGGAATTCCAACGAGTAGGGGATGAGCGAGGCCAGCACGCCCGTGCCCAGAGCAAGCAGCAGTAGCGAAGGATCGCTGGCCAAAGCCACCGCCCCGCGCCCACCCACTGGCAGGAGCACCAAGCCACCGATGAGGAAGGCCACGGCCAAACCATCTTGGCCGCTAAAGAGCGCGCCGGCCTTCTTACTGGCCAGTATGTAGGCGGCCCACATCGCGCCGGCACACAGCAAGAAGAACACACCTCGCAGGTTGAGGGGAGCTCCGTTGAAGGAGTCCAGGCCCATCAGACCCATGCCGAGAAGGGCGAGGGCGACGCAGGTGGCGTCGCGAAGCGAGCGTGAGAGGCACGCCGCCAGCAGTAGCGGGCCGAGGAACTCGATGGTCACGGCAGGACCTAACGCAACAAGCTCGATGCCGGCATAGAAGAATCCGTTCATCAGGCCCAGCGTGAGTCCGAAAATGCTCGCGGAGATCCACTTCTCACGGCTCCACGTGCGCACGCGCGGTCGCGCAATGGCGAGCAGAATCACGGCGGCGAAGAGTAAACGCAGCGAAGCGGTGCCCCAGGGCCCGCCGATGGGGAAAAGCTGGATGGCGAGGCTCGCTCCGAGCTGGATTGAAATGCACGAGCCGATGACGCACAGAACGGCAAGGGGATTGGTCATGCAGTCCATTGTGGGGTGGGAAGAACTGTTAGTCTATCTACAGTTTTTAACACGTACCTGTTAGGGATTCTGTCATGTTGGATCTGCACCGTCTGCGCATTCTTTATGAGCTGCAACGCCTCGGCACCGTCACTGCCGTGGCGGAATCGCTGCGGTATACGCACTCGGCCATCTCCCAACAACTGGCACAGTGTGAAAAAGAAATAGGCGTGGCGCTCTATGAGAAAGTCGGCCGGCGAGTGCGTTTGACGGAGCAGGGGAAAATCCTTGCGTCTTATGCTGAGCGGATGCTCGCCTTGGCGGATGAGGCCGAGTCACAGGTCATTGCATCCACCAACGCGGTGCGTGGCACGATCAAGGTCACGACGTTTCAGACCATCATGTCCTCGCTGGTCCCGCGGGCGCTGACGGAGCTAGCCAGGGAGTACCCGGACCTGCGCGTGCAGATCATCCAGCGCGAAGCCGATGGCGCGATGGAGCTGCTGGCGCGCCGGGAGGTGGACCTCATCCTGGGTGAAGAGTATGAGTCGGACATGCCCGCCACGGATGAGCACACCCACCGGGAGCTGCTTCTCGACGACCCCCTACGCCTCATCACCCCACTCACCGGCCCCTGGAACACACTGCGCTTAGAGGATTTTGCAGCGTTCGATGGCGAAATCCCTTTTGCCATGGACCCGGAGGAGTTTTTATTGGGGCGCTTCGTCCACCGTCTGTGCCGCCGGCATGGTTTTAACCCCAGCGTGCTCTATGAAACCCCGGATCCCTTCTTGCACGCGCACTTGGTGCGCACGGGCCACGCGGTGGCGGTGATTTCGGACCTTTTTCTTGAGGAGATCGAAGGCGTACGTGTGGTTGCTTTGCCTGGTAATCCCACCCGCACGCTCTACACAGCGGTGCGTGCTGGACGCGAGGGGCACCCCGCTCTGCGGGCGTTTCGGGCGGCATTGGGCAAGGCGGCTGCCACCGCTAAAGATTTTGGACCTCTCCCTGCGGTCTAGGGCGCGGGTTCTTGCGTTAAACTGATGACCGTGACTAACCCAAATGCAACCCCGCGTCCTGTCCTCGTGGTGGACTTTGGCGCCCAGTACGCGCAGCTCATCGCCCGGCGCGTGCGTGAGGCCAACATCTACTCCGAGGTTGTCCCCAACTCTGCCTCCGTGGAGGACATCAAGGCCAAGAACCCGGCCGCGCTGATCCTCTCCGGTGGCCCGTCCTCCGTATACGCGGACGGCGCCCCTGCTCTGAAGCCGGAGCTGCTCGAGCTCGGCATCCCGGTCTTTGGTATCTGCTACGGCTTCCAGTCCATGACCCAAGCCCTGGGCGGCACCGTGGCCTCCACTGGTGCCCGCGAGTACGGCCGCACGGACATGACCGTGTCCGGCGGCGTGCTGCACAAGGGCCTGGAGGACACCCACAAGGTGTGGATGTCTCACGGCGATTCGGTCACTGAAGCCCCGGAGGGCTTTGAGGTGACCGCGTCGTCGGAAGGCGCTCCCGTGGCAGCCTTCGAGTGCCTGTCCAAGCAGATGGCCGGCGTGCAGTATCACCCGGAAGTCCTTCACTCGCCGTACGGCCAGGAGGTGCTCACGCGCTTTTTGACTGAGGTAGCAGGTTTGGAGCAGAACTGGACCGCAGAGAACATTGCGGAGCAGCTCATCAACGATGTGCGCGAGCAGATCGGTGAGGAAGGCCGTGCAATCTGCGGCCTGTCCGGTGGCGTGGATTCCGCCGTAGCCGCAGCCCTCGTGCAGCGCGCTATCGGTGACCGTTTGACTTGTGTCTTCGTTGACCACGGCCTGCTGCGCGCGGGTGAGCGTGAGCAGGTGGAGAAGGACTTCGTGGCGTCGACTGGCGCCAAGCTCATCACCGTGGATGAGCGCGAGGCCTTCCTCAACAAGCTGGCCGGTGTGACCGAGCCAGAGGCCAAGCGTAAGGCCATCGGTGCGGAGTTCATCCGTTCCTTCGAGCGCGCCGTCGACCAGGCTCTGGACGGCCAGGATGCCGCGTTCTTGGTGCAGGGCACGCTGTACCCGGACGTGGTGGAGTCCGGCGGTGGTGACGGTACTGCGAATATTAAGTCCCACCACAACGTGGGCGGCCTGCCTGACGACGTCGAGTTCGAGCTCGTCGAGCCGCTGCGCCTGCTCTTCAAGGATGAGGTCCGTGCGGTTGGCCGCGAGCTGGGCCTGCCGGAGGAAATCGTGGCGCGCCAGCCTTTCCCGGGCCCGGGCCTGGGTATCCGCATCATCGGCGAGGTCACCGAGGAGCGTCTGGAGACGCTGCGCCAGGCGGACCTCATCGCGCGTACCGAGCTGACCAACGCTGGCCTGGACGGCGAGATCTGGCAGTGCCCGGTGGTGCTGCTTGCCGACGTCCGCTCCGTCGGCGTCCAAGGCGACGGCCGCACCTATGGCCACCCGATCGTCCTGCGCCCAGTGTCCTCCGAGGACGCCATGACCGCGGACTGGACCCGCCTGCCGTACGACGTGCTGGAGAAGATCTCCACCCGCATCACCAACGAGGTCAAGGAAGTCAACCGCGTGGTGCTCGACGTAACCTCGAAGCCGCCGGGAACCATCGAGTGGGAATAAACACTGCCGAAAGATACTGGAACAAGCACTGCATCAGTGCAGCGGCGTTCTCAGCGAGATAGCGTAGTGCTCAAAGCGCGAAGGGAAGCAAACTCCCCGACGCTGCGTAGCGCGGCCGTGCCTCTAACCAACGGGGCGCGGCCGCGTTCCCCGTTTTTGGTCTCGGCATTCAACGCTGCGGATTGGCGCAGATGGGGGTGCTAGGCTCCTGCGTACCCTCCAGGTTGACCGCTACAAGCTCCAGCCTGTACGTCGCACAGCACTAATACGCATACCTCTATAACGCGCGCGCGAGTAGCCGCACGCCGAGCGAATTTTCTCAGCGAGCGGCTGGTAAAGCGGCTGCTTGTCGTAGGGTGTCGGGGACTGGTGAGCCTGCGGAGCAGTATCGCCCCCGAGCCCAGGGGCGAGGCTCTACGGGCCGGAGGAGCTCGTTGGGCGGTTCGGAGGCTCGCCGGAGTTACGCGGCGGCGCCCCAGGGCCGGAGCCGTAAGGCGGTCCGGGCGAGCCGTATGTCGGCGGATCCGTGGATGTTCGAGCAGCCCTACTCTCTGGAGCATGATTAGCTGTACGTTTAGTAGCATGCGGCGGGTGAGCCGGGCTCTCGATAGGAATCGGCGGCCCCGCCCACGGCGGCAGGTAGTGCACGCGGCCATCGATGCGGTCGAGGTGCCCGCGGCCGGTGGGCTTTTCCGGGTCATCGTCATTGACCGCATTGTGGTAGGCGCACAACGGCACCAAGTTGGCCATATTCGTCGGCCCGCCATCTTGGAAGCGGGTGAGGTGATGAATCTGTGAGTCCTCGGCGGGTGCGTTGCATCCCGGCCACGCGCACGTCGGGTGCTCCGCAGACAGCGCGAGGCGCTGCTTTAAGTTGGCAAAGCGGCTCGCCATGTAGAGGTTCACGGGGCCGTGATGGGGATGGACGAGGGTGATGAGGCCGACGTCGGCAAGCTTTTCGCGCACGAACTCCGCACCCGTCATCGTCGCGCCATTCGTCAGCTGCAGTTCGATCTCTTCACCATCACCATCGACGATGCGGTCCAGCTCATCCAAGCGCACGATGACGTTCGACTGCAGCGTCTGGCCGGAACCACCGCCGCCGCGGAACACGGTATGCGCTGCGGTGAGCAAATCTTGATCCGTGGACTTGAGCACGGCCAACAGCTTGGAAATATTGAGCGAGGAATCCGTAATGCTCAGCGTGTGGTTGCGGCCCGCGCGCCGCGTCACCCGCACGCCCGGTGCAGGGTCCTTCGGCGGACGCCATTCTTTGAGCTTGGCCTTCGCCACCATGGGGATTTTCTCCCGCGGGGTAGCAGCCAGTAGTTGGCGCAGCTCCCAGGCCCTGCGGGCTTTAAGCTTGGAACAGTAGCGCTCAATCTCAAGGAGCGTGAACACGTCGTGGCCCGTACGGCGTGCCTTGCGCTGCCGGGAGCGGAACATCGTGTCCCCGAAATACACCGCGTGCAGATTCAGCAGCTTCTCCGCGAAATCTGGTCGCGCACCCATCTGAACCAGCTGCGCGCGCGTAACACCGGCGCATTGCTCGACGACGTCCAGCCCGCGCGCTAGTGCTTGAATGTAACCCCCCAGTTGCATAGCCCACAGCCTAAACCAGGCCGGGGAACCACGCTACTTGAGCGCAGAAATCGCAGCGCAGAGCTTATCGACGTCCCCCTCTTCCGTCGACCACGCCGTACAAAAACGCACCACCCGCAGGCCTTCGTGTTCTTCGAAGAACTGACACACGAAGTCCTGCGAGAGTTTGTCTTCCTGCTCGCGGGTTAGCAGAGCGAACTGCTGATTGGTGGGGGAGTCAAAGAGCATGTCGATGCCTGCGGCGCGGAATGCCTCGGCGATGCGCTGGGCCTGGGCGTTGGCGCGGGCGCAGATCTGTTCGTAGAGGGTGGTTGCTGCAGCGCTGTTTACCTCATTGCCCGGGGTGGCTGCTTGAGCGCGAGTGCAGGTTGCGTTCGACTCAGCGAGCGCGTCGGCGGAGACAGTAGGAGGGGCGCTGAAGAGGGCGGCGAATTGCGCGCCGAGCAACCAGCCCTTAGCCAGCAGGCCACCGCTTTGTTTCATGGCATTGCGAAAGCGCGGAGCACCCGCGGGGAAGACGATGGCCTCGCCGAAGAGGGCGCCGCATTTGGTGCCGCCGATGGTGAAGACGTCGACAAGCGCGGCCAGGTCCGGCAGGGTGATATCTGAAGCGGACAGACCGTAGCCGAGGCGGGCGCCGTCGACAAACAGGCCCAACCCGTACTCATCGCAGACCGCGCGCAGGGCCACGAGTTCGGCGCGGGAGTAGGTGGTGCCAAACTCAGTGGGTTGGGTGATATAGACCAGCGCCGGCTCCGGCATGTGCTCTTCCACCCCGGAGGCGCGGTACTCATCCATGCACGCGCGGACCTGTGCGGCGGTGATCTTTCCCAGCTGGTTTGGCAGCGTGATGACCTTGTGCCCGGTGTGCTCGATAGCACCCGTCTCATGGGTGGCGATGTGCCCGCTATCCGCCGCAATAACACCTTCCCAGGGGCGCAGCCGGTGGGCGATGATGGTGGCGTTGGCCTGCGTGCCACCGACCATGAAATGCACCTCGGCGTTCGGTGCCTGGCAGGCAGCGCGGATGCGCGCAGCGGCCGTGTTGCAAAGCTCGTCGGTGCCGTAGCCGGCATAAGCCCCGCCTGCCCCCGCGATGGCATCAAGGACGTGGGGGTGAGCGGAGCGGTGGTAGTCGTTGCCGAAGTGAATCATGGTGGGCCAGTTTAGCCGGTGACGGTAAGCTCGCCGATACCTGCGTCGATGTGAATGTTCAACAGCGCGTCAGGGTCCTGACGTTCGGTGCAGTTACTCTCACCCAGGCCGTCATCGCAGGTCAGCGAGACAGGGATGTCCTTCGGGAGGATGACCTCGACGGCGCCGATGCCGGCGTCGACGGTGACGTCGTGCTCGTCTTTCAGGCCGTGGAGCTGGCTGAAGTCTACCGTCGATTCGCCGATGCCCAGGTCATAGTACTCCTTAAGCTCCTCTTCATGGGTGGGGGCAAAGTGCTGTTCACCGGCGTTAAAGCGGAAGCTGAAACCGGACTCCTCGTCGGCCTCGGCGACGAAGGTGACTCCAAGGAAGGCAATCGTCAGGGCCGTTCCCACAGCGCCGAGGGCAATCGCGCCCTCGACCCACTGCGAACCGCGCTTCTTTGTCGGTTCCTCCCGCGGGCCCGGCTCCGGCAGGTCCCAGGCATCGGGTACCACGCCGAGTGGATCCCAAGACGGCGGAGTCCTACGCCCTGGCGGGAAGGGGTGGCCGTCTGCCGGAGTATAAGGGTTGAGGTTGACAGGTTCCTCGCGCACCGGCTGCTCGGCGGCCAATAGCCCGCTGGGCGGTAGCGGTTCGCGTTGGTGAAGGGCGTACCACGCCAGCGCCAACAGTCCGAAGGTCAACACAGCGGGCGGAAGTCCGGCGAGGAATTGTCCGCTGAGGAACAGTGGGCCGGAGCTAAAAGTAAGAAGAACACCGACAATCAGAATCCAGCCGAGCTCTTGTTCCTCCTTGACACCATCCTTGCCCAAGGCCGCATCGAGCGGGCAGTAGGGCGAGCCAAAGCGCGGCATGAGCGCCCACGCGGCGAGGTAGGCGGCGATGCCACCGCCGAAGGCGAGTGACGCGACCACGAAGACCACGCGCACGATCGTGGGGTCGAGCTGATAGCGCACCGCGATGCCTTCGCAGACACCAGCGAGGTGCGCGTCACCGCCCTGTTTCTTGGGAAGGCGGACGGGGCGGGTCGTCCACATCTGGTTGAGCGTGCTGTTCTTCGTCATACTTTTATGGTGCCGTGCGGGGCCTCGTTGCGGTATCGGTAATCGCCCTGATTTTTCGGCCTCAGGGTTGTCCCTGATGTGCCCGAGGGGTGGCGCGTGGGACTATGGCTAGTATGACTTCGCCCTATGTGCCCGCAGAAAACGCGGCGCCTTATCCCGTGATGTCGCGCCCCCAGTCTGGCCGTGTGGTCGCCGGCGTGGCGGCGGGGCTGGCGCAGAATCTTGGGGTCTCGGCGCTCTCCGTGCGCATCGCTTTGACCGCGTTGACCTTGCTGGGCGGGGTGGGGGCGATGGCCTATGCCGGTCTGTGGATTTTCACGCCCGCGCTTGACGACGCCCCCTCCACCCGCCGCAGCCCCCTCTCCCTCGTGCTGGTGCTCTTGGCGCTGGCGGGTAGCGCGGTGGGCGTGTTGGGGGTTTCGGGGGCGTCGTTAAGCGCGGCGGTGCCGTTGGCGGTGGTGGCCATCGGCGCGGTGTTGGCGTGGTTGGCCTATGACCGCGGCCTGAACACGCCGGTGGGCCTGGTTGCCGTGGCGGCGGGTGCCGTTCTGGTCATCGGTGGCGTCGTGGTGGCGGCGGTGACGTGGGAGAGCGGATCGGGTTCGGCGATCCTGGCCACGGCACTGACGCTGGTGGGCTTTGGTGCGCTGGTGGTGCCGCTGGTGCTGAAGCTCTGGCGTTCGCTGTCGCAGGAGCAGGCGGCGAAGGCGGTTTCGGAGGAGCGCGCCGAGATTGCCGCCCGCCTGCACGATTCGGTGCTGCAGACGCTGGCGCTGATTCAGAAGAGGGCGGGGGATTCGCGTGAGGTGACGCGTTTGGCGCGCGCCCAGGAAAGGGAGCTGCGCGCCTGGCTTTTCGACGCCCCTTCTGCCGCCCCCACCACCTGCTTTGGTGCTCTCGAAGCAGCATGCGGGGAGGTAGAAGATCTCTTTGATATGAGGGTATCCGCTGTGACGGTGGGCGAAGACGCGGAGCTAACGGAATCCGCGAAGCTGCTTATCCAGGCAGCGCGCGAGGCCATGGTGAATGCCGGCAAGCACGCAAGCGTGGACGTGGTGGATGTCTACGCGGAGTTGTTGGCGGGCGAGCTGAGTATCTTTGTGCGCGATCGCGGGGTGGGTTTCGATGTGGAGGATATTCCCGCTGATAGGCACGGGATTCGTGACAGTATTCGCGCGCGCGTAGAGGGATCAGGTGGGTGCGTGCGGATTTCTTCGACCCCGGGGGAGGGCACCGAGGTGGAGCTCGCGGTAGCGTTATGAGCATGGTGAAGGTCTTTTTGGTTGATGATCACTCCGTCTTCCGCGCGGGTGTGCGCGCAGAGCTGGCGGCGGCCCCGGAGATTGAGATCGTGGGTGATGCTGGCACTGTCGCGGAGGCGCTGGAGGGCATTGCGCGGACCTCCCCGGACGTGGTGCTTCTCGATGTCCACATGCCCGACGGCGGCGGTCTCGCCGTTATTAATGCGACGGCTAATCAGCCGGCGCGGCCGGTGTTTTTGGCGCTGAGCGTGTCGGATGCGGCGGAGGACGTGATTGCGCTGATTCGGGCGGGCGCGCGCGGGTATGTGACGAAGAATATTTCCGGCCCGGACCTGGCCGAGGCGGTGGTGCAGGTGCACAGCGGGGATGCGTATTTCTCGCCGCGCCTGGCGGGTTTTGTCCTTGATGCTTTTGCCTCCGGTTCGCCCGCCCCGGAGTCGGAGGAGGGGCACGACCCAGCGGTGGATGCCCTCACGCGGCGCGAGCTGGAGGTCTTGCGGCTGCTTGCGCGCGGCTATACGTACCGCGAGATTGGCAAGCAGCTGTTCATTTCGGTGAAGACAGTGGAAACGCACGCCTCCAATATTTTGCGCAAGACGCAGCAGTCCAACCGCCATCAGCTCACGCGCTGGGCCACCTCGCGCGACCTGGCTTAGACGCCCGGCCGAGGCGGGTTGGCAAAGGCGCTGGCGCAGACAGCCCCGCACAAACCAGGATCGGGGGCCGGTGGAGGTGGTCGCCGCTCACGCAGTTAGTCCGGCGGGGTTAGGCAGGGGGCGCGTAGGCGAGCTTGCGGGAGCCGTCAACGTGGGGGAAGAGCAAGAAGGCCGCGCCTGAAACGAGCACCCACACCAGCGCGCTGCCCCAGGCAGGAAGCGCGAGGAGCGGGGAGAACATGACCATCAGCCACAGCGCCATAAGCGGGATGAGCTGTGCGGCGTTGGGCAGCATGGTGACGTTGTGGCGCTGGGCATAATCGCGCAGATCAGCACGGTAGGGGTGCAGGAATACGAGCGCGCAGGCGGCGATGAGGAAGAGCAGGCTGAGTCCTAGCGCGAGGCCGAAGTGGATGCGGCTGCTGCCTGCCGCCACGGCAGCGCCAGCTAGCAGCGAGGCACCGAGGCGTACCCACGGCGGAGTGGGGATAGGGGTGGTGTGCGCGCGGAGGGGATTCATGGCGCCTAACGCTACCAGCGCAATTGCGCGCGTCCGGAGAGAGGTTCATAATAGGAGCCATGAATCAAACAGGTGTTCGTGTAGCGGGTGGCTCCCGGGCTGACCAGATTGCGGTTCTGCGCGCCCAGATTCAACGCCTGGAAACCCCGGATGATTCTGCGCAGGTGCAGCCGGAGGCGGAGCTCCTCGGAGTCCCTGAAAAGCTATCTGAGCTGCTCCCGGGTGGTGGTCTGCCCCGCAAGCAGGCAACCGCCTGTGCGGAATGTGCTGCGCTCGTGGTGGAGCTGATATCCCATGTTAGCGCGGCAGGCGGACACGTCGGGGTGGTGGGTTGGCCCGATCTCCTACTCGCACAAGTGGCCGAGGAGGGTGATGTCTCCCGGGTTATCACGGTGCCCGATCCAGGCGTAGAGCCCTGGGCGGTGACCGGCGTGCTGTGCGAGGGGCTGGATCTAGTCGTGCACAAAGGCACAGGCGCGCTGAGCCCCACGCGGGCGCGCCCCGTGCTGGCAAAAGTGCGGGCTGGGCAGGCGGCCCTGCTTACCGTGGGAACCCGGCTGCCGGGCACAGCCGTGGAGATAGGCGCGGAAGTTATCGCTGTGCATGGCGTGGGCCGGGGCAGCGGGCGGATTCGGGGGGTTGATATAGGGGTGCGGGTGGCGTCGGCAAGCATGCGCCCGCGCCGTGGAGTGCTCACATGTGGGCAGCGTCCGGACGCGCGCCCGCACTTGGAGGTCGTGTGAGGGTCGCGGCGCTGTGGTTCCCGGATTGGCCTATCCAGGCGCTGCAGGACGCAGACAGGGCAGCATGCGCTATCGCTGCCCAGCACCGCGTGGCGGTGTGCAACGCGGCGGCGCGCCGGGCGGGGGTGCGCCGCGGGATGCGCGTGCGCCAGGCCCAAGCTCTCCTACCGGAGCTGCGCGTGGAGGAGGCCAACCCGGACCGAGACGGCGTGGTCTTCGCGGAGATTGCCGCGGGGCTGGACGCGGTGGCCTCCTCGGTGGAGGTGCTGCGTCCGGGCCTGGTCATCGTGGATGCGGGCGCGGCCGGGCGTTTCCACGGCAGCGAGGAGAAAGCAGTGGAGATGCTTGTCGACGCCACCGCCAGATCCCACCTCGACGCCACCGTCGGCGTCGCTGATGAGATCGCCACCGCGCTGATTGCCGCGCGCCACCACAACCTGGGCGCGGTAGTCCCGGCAGGCGGCTCGCGTAGCTTTCTGGCTCAGCAGCCGGTGGGGGTATTGGCCGCGGAGGTGGCGCTGGGATGCACGGCGGACGTGGTGCATGCCTTAGAGCAGCTGGGCGTGCGCACGTTAGGGGAGCTGGCGAGCCTGCCGCTGCGCCAAGTTACCACCCGTTTCGGCGAGGCTGGACGGCGATGCCACGCGGTGGCTGCGGCGGCACCGGATCGGCGCGTGGCGCCGGAGCTTGCGCGCCCCGACTTAGGCGTGGAGCAGGGCTTCGAAGAACCCTTGGAGCGCGTGGATGCTGCGGCCTTTGCCGCGCGTCAGCTCGCGGCGCGCCTGCACGTGCTACTCGATGAGGCCGGCGTGGTGTGCCTGCGGCTGTGCGTTGCCGCGGAGTTCGAGGGGGGCGAGCGCCTGGAGCAGATCTGGCGTACCCAGGAAGCGCTCAGCGAGGCCGCTACAGCGGACCGCGTGCGCTGGCAGCTCGATGGTTGGCTGAGTGCTGCGCGGGCGGGTAGTGCGCCGGGTGAGGGAGGGGGCATCGTCAAGCTGGCGTTGGAGCCGGTGGAGGTTACCCCGCCGGGGGATGGGCTCCTGTGGGGCGCGGGCGAATCCGCGGAGCAGGCCAAGCGCGTCATCGCGCGGGTGCAATCCCAGCTGGGGGTAGATCGCGTGCTGCAGCCCCGCCCGGCGGGCGGGCGTGGGGTGGCCGAGCGCATCGAGTACGTCCCCTACGGCGAACAGCGTGACCCGCAGCCGGAGGGCACCTGGCCCGGGCGCATCCCCGCGCCGCTCCCGGCAAGCCTGGCGCACCCGGCCGCGCGGATCCGGCTTATCGACGCCTCATCGAAAGACATCATCGTCACCGCCGAGGCCCTCCTCTCCGGGGAGCCGGCGGGCCTGGGATGGGGGCGCCACCGCTACCGGGTGACCGGTTGGGCTGGCCCGTGGCCCGTGGACTCTGAGTGGTGGGAAGCAGGTGCGGCGCAGCGCTGCGCGCGTCTGCAAGTCGTCGGAGAAAACGAGAAAGGCCAGCGTGCCTGGCTTCTCGTGTGGGCAGGCGGGCGCTGGTCTGTGGAGGCAACCTATGCCTGAACTGTTTAGTTCAGGATGTCGATAACCAGGCGCGTCGGTGCGTTGAGCACCTGAACCGAGTACGGGTGGCGTTCATTAAGCCCGATAACGAACTGCGAGCGAGCCTCGAAGGTGCCGCCGTTGACCACCTGGGTCACCAGCCCGCCGGCGCCCTTTACAGTGCCGATGTTCGGGTCTTCCATGTCGAGCTGGAAGGGATAAGCGGTGCCGTCGATGCTGACGTCGAGCGCGGTGGAACCTTTGTAAGCAATCGGGTTGCCGGAGCCCTGCTGGGCGGGGGCATCGGTGTAATCGATGAACCAGCCCGGTGAACCGTCCCCGACAAACTCGAAGACCACGCGGTCAAAACCTTCGTGCTTGCCCACGCGGACATCGGTCACCACCAGCTCCGAGGGGGCCGGTGGGCGGAGGGTTTTCATCTCCATGTTGGCGTCGCCCAGCGGGGTCAGCCCAGCCGGTGCGGCGGGGGAGGGGGCAGTGGGAGTGACGGTAGCCGTGGAGGTGGAGGCGCCGGACAGGGTGGCGTCGAGAGTCTTCGTGGGGTCGCCGGTACTACCATCCGGGGAGGAAGAAGGAGCGCATCCCTGAAGCACGAGCGCACCCGAGACAACGAGTGCGGCCACTGGGGCGGCTGTGCGCAAGAGATTGTGTTTCGGCATAACTTCGAGCGTAGCGGCACCACACGGGATTATATGCATCGAGCTAGGCATCGTAACCACATTGTTGTGAAGAAAGTGATGCCAGTTAAGATGGCGCCATGACCTTCTGCTCCGACGTCCAGGTCGAGCCCCTGGCCGGTACCGCAAAACAAGAATCTGTGTACGTCCTTTTTGAGTGGCCCATGGCGTGGTCTCGCGACGTGCTTGACGGACGTACCTTTGACCCCGGCTTGACTGCGAAGCTCAAGGCCAAGCTCAAAGGCGTGGCGGGCCTGCAACTCATTCGCCGCCCTGGGCGTGCCGGGCATGAGCGGGGGACGGGTCACTTCCGCTGTTTCGTCGTGTGGGCACGCGAGGGGTTGGTACAGGATTACGTCCTCAACGGCCCGGAGGACATCCTCGATCTGGATCTGGAGCACCCCACCGGCACGTGCCTGCCGCTGGTGCTCGTGTGCACCCACGCCAAGCGTGATGCCTGCTGCGCTATCAAGGGCCGCCCGCTTGCTGCTTCCCTGGCGTGCGGATTTGAGGAGACCGTGTGGGAAACCTCCCACACCAAGGGGCACCGTTTCGCGCCGTCAGTGCTGTTGATGCCCTGGGGATATTCCTTTGGTCGCCTCAACGTGGACGCTGGCCGCGAGCTCGTGGGCAAGGCTCTGCACGGCGAGTATTTCTACCCCGCCAACCGTGGTTCCGGTCTTCACACTCCCCAAGGCCAGGTAGCGGAGCTTGCGGTAGCGCGCCAGCTTCTCGACGCCTCCGAGTCCCTCCACTACGGCGACCTCACCGTCGACGCGGCGGAAACCCCCGCCGCGAAGAATAGCGTCGTTGTGCGCCACCGCGACGGCCGCGCATGGGACGTAGAGCTCGAAGAAAAAGAGGCCTCCGGCGTCGTCTCCTCCTGTGGAGACGAGCCGAAGACCTCTTCCTACTTTGCCGCGTGCCGCGTCGCGCGACGTGGCACGTAGGATAAGGACGCGGCGCATAAGATATGAACGCGGCGCTTAGAGTACGGGCGTGACACCCTAAACCGCGCCGAGCCATGCGCAGGCGCGGCTAGCGGCGCATAATCTTGGCCGAGAGCCAGTTGCCGAAGAACTGAGCTGCCTGGACCAGCACAATGATGATGAGGGTGGCCACTACGGTGACCTCCCACTCGAAGGCGCGGTAGCCGTAGACAATGGCGAAGTCCCCCAAGCCACCGCCGCCGACATAGCCCGCCATCGCGGACATGTCGACGATGCCGATGAACAGGAAGGTGTAGCCCAGCACCAGCGGGCCCAGTGCCTCCGGAATGATGACCGTGGTGATGATCTTCCACGGCGAAGCACCCATCGCGCGGGCTGCTTCAATCACGCCCGGATCCAGCGCCACGAGGTTCTGCTCGACGATGCGCGCCACCGCGAAGGTAGCCGCGATAACCATGACGAACGTGGCCGGTTCGCGGCCGATGGAGCTGCCCAGCACCGCCACCGTCAGCGGCTGCACAAAGGCCAGCAAGATAATGAACGGAATCGGGCGAATAAAGTTCACCAGGATATTGATGACGAAGTGGATAGGCTTGTTCTGCAGGATGCCGCCTGGGCGCGTGGTGTAGAGCAGGATGCCCAGCACGAGACCGATGATGCCGGCGACCACCAGGGTGGTGGCGACCATGATGAGGGTGTCCTTGATGGCGTCGACAAGCGTGCCGCCCAGTCGATCCCAATTGGCCTGCGCGAGGTAGGTGACGTTCATCGTTGGATCTCCTCAATATCGGTGGTGCGTTGCATGTGTGCGTAGAAATCTTCAATGGCCGCTTCCGGCCCGTTGAGTCGCACGGTGATCTTGCCAAAGGAGTGCTTCTGCAAGGTGGTGATGCCACCGTGGACCACGGCGATGGACACGCCCTTGTCCGCGAGCTTGCCGGCGGCGTCGAAGAAGCCCGACTTTTCCGTCAGGTTGATGGTGAACAGGCGGCCCTCGTGGGCCAGCAGGTCATCGGCCTCAACGACGTCCGGGGTATTGCGCAGCGAGGTGGCCACGAACTTCTCGGCCACCTTGGTCTGCGGATTGGAAAAGACCTCATAGACGCTGCCGGCCTCGATGACGTGGCCGTTTTCCATGACGGCTACCTTGTCGGCGATGGAGCGCACGACGTCCATCTCGTGGGTGATGACCACGATGGTGATGCCGAGGTCGCGGTTGACCTTGCGCAGCAGGTCGAGCACCTCGTGGGTGGTGGTGGGGTCGAGCGCCGAGGTGGCTTCATCCGCCAGCAGCAGGGAAGGGTTATTAGCCAGGGCACGGGCGATGCCGACGCGCTGCTTCTGGCCACCGGAGAGCTGCTCTGGGTAGTTATCGCCCTTGTCCGCCAGGCCGACGAATTCTAGCAGCTCCTGGACGCGCTGTTGACGCTCCTGCTTGTCGACGCCCTGCAGCTTCAGCGGGTACTCAATATTGCCCGCCGCGGTGCGCGAGGACATGAGGTTGAACTGCTGGAAGATCATGCCGATGTTGCGGCGAATGCCCCGCAACTTGGATTCGGGCAGGGGGACGACATCGGTGCCGTCGAGAAGCAGCTGCCCCGAGGTTGGCTTATCCAGTCCGTTGATCATGCGCACCAGCGTGGACTTGCCGGCACCGGAGAAGCCGATGATGCCGATGATCTCACCGGGCTCGACGGTCAAAGAGACATCATCAAGCGCTTTCGTGGTGGTTTTCTTGTTTTTAAAGACTTTGGTGATATTGCGGAATTCAATCCGGGTGCCCCGGTGGGCGCCTTGTTGTTCAGTCACGTGGTTTTCCTTTGTACGTGTCCGTGTGGTGAGCGAGGAGGGAGTAACGGGCAAAATCCCCCGGGTCACGCAAACCAGCGTGAGCGCGGGGGAGGGGGAGATTTGCTTAGCTAGAGGAGGCTTCCTCTTCCAGCCGCTCCAGAATCTCCTGAAGCTCTGCCTGCGGTTTATCCACAAAGATAGTGGTTCCACCCGTGGTGTCTTGCACTGCGGCCTTCACCTCGTCGGAGAGGTAGAGCTCGGCCAGCTTCTTGACCTTCTCGTTGTCCTTGTCCTTTTCCTGCACAGCCCACACGTTGACGTAGGGGTCGAACAGGATCTTCGGGTCGGCGTTGGGGTTTTCCGGGTCGTCGTAAAGCACGGCGTCGGCCGGGTTGATACCCGCACGCTTGAAGAAGGAGTTGGTGATGATGGCGGGCTTGCCTTCGCCGAAGGCGGACGGGGTCTGGGAAGCATCGACCGGGGTGACACTCACCTTGGATGCGGCCTCGTCGATGTCGGCGGGGTCCGGGGTGAGCTTGCCCTCTTCCTTGAGCACCAGCAAACCGTTGGCGGCCAGCAGGTTGATGGCGCGGCCCTGGTTGGTAGCGTCATTGGGAATGGCGATGTCCTGGCCCTCGATGCCGTCGATGCTGTCGTGGCCCTTCCAGAACAGCGGCATGGGGTAGACCTGCGTGGAGGCCACCGGAACGAGGTTCGTGCCGTTGCCCACGTTGTACTCAGCGAGGAACTTTAAGTGCTGAAACTTGTTGGTATCCGTGCTGCCCTCTGCCAGGGACTGGTTGGGGGTGGCGTAGTCGGTGAAGCTCTTCATCTCGATTTCGATGCCTTCCTCGGCAGCGAGTTCCTTGAGCACGCCCCACTCCGGAAGTTCGGCGTCGGTGGTGCCGACGATGATGGGATCTTCGGCGGTGCCGGCGGCGAAATCGGAGCTTGCAGACGAGCAGGCGACCAAGCTGGTAGCAGCAAGCAGGCTAGCGGCGGCTGCTACGAGACGGCGGATGCGCATGATTCGTCCTTTACTAGTCGGTGGTGGGTTTGTTTAGACCTGCTCTTCGAGGCGGTCCAGGATCTCCTGGAGCTCCTCCTGGGAGCGGTCGACGGCCACGGCGGTGTCGCCGGAGGACTTCAGAACGGCGTCGGTGACCTTCTGGTCCTTCCACAGCTCAGCCAGTTCGTGGAGGGTTTCGTTATCGGCGTCGTCGGCGCGCACGGCCCAGACGTTGATGTAAGGCTCAGCCTCGGTGGAGTCCGGGTCATCCTGAGCGACGGCAGACTGCGGGTCAATGCCAGCGCGCTCGAGGAAGGAGTTGTTGATGACAGCCGGCTTGCCCTCGCCATACGCGGCCGGGGTCTGGGCGGCATCCACCGGGGTGACCTTGACCTTGGACTTCTTTTCATCGATGTCCAGCGGGGTGGGGGTCAGCGGGCTACCTTCCTTGAGGGTGACCAGGCCTTCCTGAACCAGCAGGCCGATGGCGCGGCCCTGGTTGGTGGAGTCGTTCGGAATGGCGACTTCCTGGCCCTCGATGTCAGCGAGGTCCTTGTGGTCCTTCCAGTAGATGGCCAGCGGGTAGATCTCGGTGGCGGCCAGCGGGACCAGGTCGGTGCCGTTGCCCTTGTTGTACTCAGCCAGGAACTTCAGGTGCTGGAACTTGTTCGTCGTCAGCTTGCCCTGGTCCAGAGCCTGGTTCGGGGTGTTGTAGTCGGCGAAGTTCTCCAACTTGACGTCGAAACCGGCTTCTTTGGCCAGGTCCTGGAATACGGCCCACTCTTCCATGTTGGCGTCAGTGGTGCCGATGGTGATGGTGGAGTCCTTGGTAATGGCCTCGCCGGAATCCTTGGACTCAGCGGAGTCCGAGGAATCGGAGGAGCAAGCAACCAGGCCGGTTGCAGCGATGACGGCTGCCGAGGTGGCGGCAAGTACGCGACGGATGCTCATGGTGGGTTCTAGTGTCCCTTCTTGGTTTGTGCGGCAAGTCGTGTCACCGCAGGAGTTTGCACTGCAGGAAAAACTAGCAACGATTGAACCGCTTTGTCTATTCAGGGAATTGTTCAACGGCAACCTTGACGGGAACCTGTGTTCGAATCTACTGTGTGAGGCTATGAGGTTTAATGGGGGTAAGACGCTGCCGTGGTCCCGGGTGGAGAGGATCCTCTCTGGTCGCCCGGGCCCCGTCCCGGTCTCGGTGGATCATCTGCCGCAGGCCACGGACGTGCCGAAAGTAGGGCATTCTTCCGTGCCTTTCGCGGAGCTGCACGCGGTAAGTTCCTATAGCTTCCTGCGGGGGGCCTCTGAGCCGGAGGAACTTGTGGCGCGCGCCGTCGAGCTGGGCTTGCGGGGGATTGCGCTGGTAGATCGGGATGGATTCTATGGCCTTATGAAATTTGCGGAGGCTGCCGCCACGGCGGGTCTGCCCGCGGTCTTTGGTGCGGAGCTTAGCCTCGACCCGGCCCCGCTGACTGTCCTGGCGCGCACCCCGGAGGGGTATCGGCGTCTATCCCGGCTCATTGCCCGCGCCCGCATGGAGGCGGGGGAGAAGGGGGTCGTGTCCTATCCTTCACTGCCGGAGATTGGTGCACTGCTGCAGGATGAGTGCCTCTTTCTGGTGGGCTGGGAGTGGTCGGAACATTTCGATCATCTGGTCGATGGAATAAAAATAGACAGCATGGTTTTGGAGTACGCATGTACCCAGCTCCCAGAGGACGCGGACCACCACCTACTGCTGGACTCCTTGCCGGTTCCACGCGCCATCGCTACTGCCCACCCGGCTGCCGCCACGCGGGATCGCGCGCGCTTGGCCGGGGCCAAACAAGCCCTGTCTAGACGCCTCGCGCTTGCCGACGCCTCCCCCAACTCCCACCCCATGGGCTCGTCCTGGCTGCGCTCCGGGGAACAGATGGCGTGCCTGCTGCCTGAGCGCCCCGAGCTGATTGCGGAAACCGTTCGCGTCCTCGAAGAATGCAGTTTTACCTGGGAGGCGCTGGCCCCGAACCTGCCTGACTTCGACGTGCCGGAAGGGCATACCGAGATGTCCTGGCTGGAGCACCTCACCTTCGAGCGCGCGGCAGTTCGCTATGCCACGCGCCCTGAGGAGATTCGGCGCAGGGCGTGGGAGCAGATGCGCTATGAGCTGGGTGTGGTCAAGCAGCTGGGATTTCCCGGCTACTTCCTCATCGTGTGTGATCTGGTGGACTTTTGTAAACGGGAAAACATCCTGTGTCAGGGGCGCGGGTCGGCGGCGAATTCGGCGGTGTGTTTCGCGCTGGGGATTACGAATGCGGAGCCGATTTCCGCAGGCCTGCTCTTTGAGCGTTTCCTTTCCC
Source organism: Corynebacterium sp. UMB6689 (assembly GCF_030215295.1). Classification (NCBI taxonomy): domain Bacteria; kingdom Bacillati; phylum Actinomycetota; class Actinomycetes; order Mycobacteriales; family Corynebacteriaceae; genus Corynebacterium; species Corynebacterium sp. UMB6689. The sequence goes on from NZ_JASOLS010000004.1 coordinate 103,640, forward strand.
CGGACCGCGATGGTCCGCCGGATATTGACATTGATATTGAATCCGGGCGGCGCGAGGAGGTTATCCAGTACGTCTATGCCAAGCACGGCCGCGAGAGGGCGGCGCAGGTGGCCAACGTGAATACCTATCGCCGCAAGGGCGCGTTGCGGGATGCCGCCCGGGCGTTGGGCTACCCGCAAGGCTCGGCCGATGCGTGGTCGAAGGGCGTGGCGCCCGCGCCTTCGGATGTTGAATCCCTGGCTGAGCAGTTCCTGGGCCAGCCGCGCCACCTGGGTATTCACTCCGGCGGCATGGTGTTGTGCGACCGGCCGATTGCGGATGTCGTGCCCGTGGAGTGGGCGCGCATGGAAAATCGCTCGGTTCTGCAGTGGGATAAGGATGATTGCGCCGCAGCTGGGCTGGTGAAGTTCGACCTGCTGGGGTTGGGCATGCTGGAAGCCCTGCATCACATGATGGACTTGGTGGAGGAGAGTACTGGCCGGGTGGTCAACCTGTGGGAGTTGGATCTGGCTGACGTGGAAGTCTATGACATGCTCTGCCGCGCGGATGCGGTGGGCGTGTTCCAGGTGGAATCGCGAGCGCAGCTGAGCACGCTGCCGAGGCTCAAGCCGCGGGTCTTCTTCGACCTTGTAGTGGAGGTCGCGCTCATCCGGCCGGGCCCCATCCAGGGTGGTTCGGTGCACCCTTATCTGCGCCGCCGCGATGGTAAGGAGCCGGTCACCTATGACCATCCGGTGCTAGAGAAGTCCCTGGGCAAGACACTGGGAATTCCGCTCTTTCAGGAGCAGCTCATGCAGATTGCAGTCGATGCTGCCGGGTTCAGCGGTGCGGAGGCGGATGACCTGCGGCGCGCGATGGGCTCGAAACGCTCGCCGGCCAAGATGGCAGCGCTCAAGCAGCGCTTCTATGAGGGCTTGGAGGAAACCAACGGGATTACCGGGGAAATCGCGGACAAGCTGTGGGCCAAGATCGTGGCCTTCGCCGCCTATGGCTTCCCGGAGTCTCACTCGCAGTCTTTTGCCTCCTTGGTGTACTTTTCGGCGTGGTTTAAGCGCTATTATCCGGCGCAGTTTTGTGTGGGCCTGTTGCGCGCGCAGCCAATGGGTTTCTACTCGCCGCAGTCCCTCATTCAGGATGCGCGCCGCCACGGCGTGGAGGTGCTGCCGGTCAGCGTCAACGAGTCGGGTCGCGAAGCGCGCGTGGTGGTGGGCGCGGACGGTGAGGTACGCATTCGGCTGGGTCTGAACCTCATCAAAGGCTTGGCTAATAAAGCCGCTGACCGCATTGAGGCGGCCGCGCCGTTTGCCGACGTCCCCGATCTCTCCCGCCGCGCCGATCTCACCGTCGATCACGTGGAGGCCCTCGCGGTGGCGGGGGCCTTGGATGTCTTTGGGGTGGACCGCCGCCAAGCACTGTGGCAGGCGGGCGTGGCCGCAACAGAACGGGCGGGGATGCTGCCGGGTCTGTCTGCTATCGAGGCGCCGTCTTTGCCGGGGATGAGTGCCTTTGAGCTCATGGCGGCGGACGTGGCAAGCACCGGCGTGACCCACAACCAGCAGCCGATGGAGCAGATCCGCGGGCAATTGCAGGCCCGTGGAATTCTGTCGGCGGCGGATCTACCGGCCGTGGAGGATGGCACCCGCGTGCGCATCGCCGGGGTGGTCACGCACCGCCAGCGCCCGCAGACTGCAGGCGGTGTGGTCTTCTTTGGTTTGGAGGATGAGACCGGGTTGATGAACGTGATGGTCTCGCCCGGCCTGTGGGCCCGGGATAAGGTGACGGCTCGGACGGCACCCGCGCTCATCGTGCGTGGTATCGTGCAGAACGCCTCCGGCGCGGTCACCGTTGCCGCGGACCAGCTGGAGCCGCTGGCCTTTGGCGAGGCGCTCTCGCGCGGCTCGCGGGATTTCCGCTAAGCGGTTTACTCCTTGGAGATGAGCTCGTCGTGGTTCATCTTTCCAGCGAGGGAACGCGCCACGGAGAAGGGTAGCCACACCAGCAAGAGCAGGATGAGCTTGAAGTAGAGCAGGGATACGAACACGCCATCCGTGATGGGCATGGTTCGCGCACCCCAACTAATGATGCCGGTGAGCAGCAGCAGAATGACAAGTGCGGCGAGGGAGAACTTGAGGCCGTCGTCACGCGCTTCGACGTGCTGCTGCATTTGGTACTCATCGAGTTCCGTCGTGGGAAGGTCAGCGGCGCCAATCGTTCTGCGGAGGCGGGCGGTCAGCAGTGCGGTTAGTAGCGTTCCGAGGGCGGCCACCATCAGTGAGGTGAACAGGTCCCAGAACTGCAGGGGAAGGGAAGGCAGATGAGGAGGGTGGAGAGCTCAGCCAGGGTGGTGTAGCGCTTGCGGGCCTTGACGGAATCGGGAATAGAGGCGGACATGTGTGGCTTATCCCTTTCGGTAGATTTCGGAGGACATAGGAGTGAATTCGGTCCGGGAGAACACGGCTTCCACGGGTAAGTCGAAGACCTCGCAGACGTTGAAAGCAAGATCCAGGCTGGGGGAGTGGTCACCGCGCTCGAGGGCGCCAATGGTTTGGGGGTTGACCCCGATGGCGTCGGCAAGCTGTGCACGCGTCATGTCCCGTTCAACGCGCAGCACGCGTACCCGGTTAAACAGTGGGCGAGTGGGCTTTTTCTTTGGGGACATACACCGCAGTGTTATATAAACCCAACGACTTGTCAAGGGTTTGTGTTAAAGTTGCGGCATGAATTCCGTATCCCCGTCACTCACTAAAGCCCGCTACATTTCGCGTTTGAGTTGGGACGTCATTCTTGCTGCCCTGGCGGCCGGGGCGGCGTATTTCTGGTGGGATTGGCTCTATTGGGTCGCCGGCGCGCTCATCGTGTGGGCGCTCTACGAACTCTGGCTCATCCCCGCCCAAGTCAGGAACTTAGGCTGGCAGGAAACCGCCGACGAACTCTTGGTTACGCGCGGCAAAATCTGGCACACCTTCACCGTCGTGCCCTATGGCCGCATCCAATTCGTCGACGTCACCGCCGGCCCCGTCGAGCGGGCGATGGGGCTGAAGAAGGTGAAGCTGCACACGGCGTCGCCCAGCAGCGACGCCACCATCCCCGGCCTCCTTGCTGCCGACGCCGACGCCCTGCGCGAGCGCCTCGCCGTCAAGGCCCGCGAGAGGATGAGTGGGCTGTGAAGGACCGCGCGCTTGTCGACGTCGACGGCTACACCCGCGTCCACCGCCTCACCCCGCTGCTGCGCTTTTGGTCGCTGATTTTGGCGCTGCTCGCCATTTTTGCGGTGAACATCAACGCCTCCATGATTTCTGATGTTCTGTCTTACCTGCAGAGCGGGCACTTGGGCGAGATCGGCCGCGGAAGCCTGCTGGGTGCCGGCGGCTTCGTGCTCGTGTGCGCGGTGATTTGGCTGATGTCAGGAATCTGGTGGCGCAAGCTGGGCTACAAGCTCACCGAGGATGAAATTGCACTGCGCCACGGCGTTATCTCTACGTCTTTCCGTTCGGCGCGTTATGAGCGCATTCAAGCGGTAGACGTTGTGGAATCCGTCATCGCGCGCCTGTTGGGGCTGGCAGCAGTGCGCGTGGAGACCGCGGGTGGCACCTCTTCCGTCATCAAAATTGAGTACTTGTCCAAGGCGAAGGCGGAAGAATTACGCGCGGAGTTGCTGCGGCGCACGAATAAAGGTCCTACCAGTGAGCCAGAACCAGAAGCGGAGGAAGCCGCCGCCCTGATCCCGGAAATTCCCATTCTGCGCACGATTGCTGCCGAGGCGCTGCGTCTGCCCACGCTGATTAGCGCGCTCGTTATTGGCGGTTTGCTCTTCATTCCGGGCATGTGGACCGCGCTGTTGCCCATCATCGTGGGTTACGTGGGAAGTGTGTGGGGTTTGGTGGATTCTTCCTGGAAATTCACCGCGCTTCACGACGCCCCCACCAACGCCCTCAACGTCTCCTACGGCCTTGCCGACCGCCGCCGCCAAACTATCCGCATCAGCCGCATCCACGGCGTGCGGGTGAGCCAGCCTTTCCTGTGGCGGCGTTTGGGCTGGTACGAAGTGAATGTGTCGGTGGCCGGCTACGGCGCTAAGGGCAGCGGCAAGCAATCTGGTTCTACGCGCATCCTGCCGGTGGGCACCCGCGAGCAGGCGCTGGAGCTTTTAGAGCTCATCTCCGATCTGGACCGCACGCAGATCGAGGATTATGCCCGACCCGAGGGGCACACCCAGCCCACCTACACCTCGCCGCGCCGGGCGACGTGGATCAGCCCCATCGACCGCAAGCAGCAGTCGGTGACACTGGTGGATTCCCCGCTTCCCGTGACCATCGTGCACCGCGGCCGCATCAACCGCCGCGTCATGGTGATTGGAACTCCACACATCCAGGAGCTCACTCTCAAGGTGGGGCCGCTGGGGCACCTTGCAGGCGTGCGCACCGTGCGCTTCGACCTTGTGGCGGGCCCAGTCAAGATGGCGGGCCAGGACCTCACGCCTGCCGACGCCTCCGAACTCCTCACCCGCCTGCGCTCCCGCCCCTTGCCATTCCTGGACGCCGCGCTGGAGCAGAGCAATGAACCGAACGGCAAACTGCAGAGAGGGCTCCACTAAGACCTACGCAACAATCCGCGTAACAACTCTCGCGACGGTGCGAGCCGTGGGTCGCAGGAGCTTAAGGCCGGCGACGAAGCTTAAGCAGTACCGGACCGCGGGTGCTGCTAGGGCCGGCACACGCCGAGGCCGCCGAACAGGACCCGCATCCGCCTGCGGGACAGGAGTCGAGCGGCTCCATATCGAGGACCCCTCTGGCGGTGAGGTGATCCAGGATGACATCGACCGTCCCGGGCTCCAGCCCTGTCTTCGCCACGAGGCCCACGCGCGAGCGAACGCCGGCCTCGATGGCTTCCTGCACCGCCTGGATGGGGGAGGCAGGCATTAGATAAACACCTTCAACACCTGGAAGGCCGCCACGGCCAGCACCCACGCGGTGGCCAGCTGGACGCCGAAGCCGAAGAGCGTCCAGCGCCAGCCAATCTCGCGGCGCTGCGCGGCAATCGTGGCCACGCAAGGAGTGTAGGCCAGCAGGAAGAGCATGTAGGCCCACACCGCGGCGAGCGGGTGACCGCCGGAAGCCTGCTCGAAGTCAGCCCGCACGTGATCGCTGAGCGCGCTGTGCGATTGCTCCTCGGCGGAGGCATCGGTGACGTCCTCGACCGCGTAGGTCTGTGCCCATGTAGAAATCAGCGCCTCCTTGGCCACGAAACCGGTCACCAGCGGGCCGGTCAGGGACCAAGAATCGAAGCCGGCCGGTGCAAAGGCCGGGGCGATAGCGTGCGCGACCGCGCCATAGGCTGAATCCTCCGGGGCTGGTGGTTCACCCCACGAAGAATCCTGCGCCGCAGCGCCAACCGGGATGGCCATGAGCAGCCACACCACAACCACGGTACTCACGATGATGCCGCCAGCCGTCTGCAAGAAGCCCTTCAGGCGCGTCCACATCACGCTGAGCGCCAAGCGCACCGTGGGTAGCTGATACGTCGGCAGGTCAATAACGAGTGCTTCTTCCGGAACCGCGCGCCACAGAGTCCTGCGCAGGGCTAGCCCCACCAGCACGAGCAGCGCGATGGAAATGACGTACATAATGAACACCACGCTGCCGGCATGCTCCGGGAAGAACGTAGCCGAGAGCATGACGAAGACCACCAAGCGCGCCGAACACGAGGTAAACGGGATGAGCAGCGCGGTCATGATGCGATGCCGCGGGCTGCCCAGCACACGGGTGGCCGAAATCGCTGGCACGTTGCAGCCGAAGCCCACAACAATGGGGATGAACGCCTTGCCCGGCAGGCCGATGGCCCGCATAAGGCGATCCGTGACCACCGCCGCACGCGCCATATAGCCGGAATCCTCCAACACCGCCAAACACAAGAACATTAGCGCCATGAGTGGGGCGAAGGTGAGGACCATGCCGACGCCGCCGATGAGGCCGTCGACAAGCAGGCCCATCACGAGGGGGTGGCCTAAGCCGATGGTTTCTAGCCCCGCCCGCGCCCAGTCGCTCAACGGGCCGGAGACCAGCGCCTCCAAGCCATCCTGCAGGGGAGCGGCCACGGTGGTGGTGATCTGGAAGACCGCCCACATCACGGCCAAGAACAGCAACGGCCCGGCTACCGGGTGAAGGGCTACCGCATCGAGGCGGTGGGAGAGGGGCGTGGCGTGCTCGACCTCGCTCACCGAGGCCTTCGCGGCCGCATCCAGCTCGGCGAAGCGGTCCTCCAAACCAGCATCCTCGCGCAGCTGCACGGGCTCAGTTGCCAAAGACTCCATCACAACCTCGCGCAGCTTCTCGACGCCCTCCCTCCTGCGCCCATCAACCTCCACCACCGGGATGGAGGTGGCCTCGGCCAAAGCAGAGGCGTCGACGACCTGTCCCTGGTTGAGCGCCACGTCGGTCTTCGTCAGCGCGATGATGAGGCGGTAGGGCTGCTCCGCCAACTGGAGGGCGACGTTGAGGCCGCGCGCGACGGCGCTGGCATCGACGACCACGACGACGGCGTCGGGGCGCTCATCTGCGGGGCAATCGATGAGCATGGCGCGGGTGAGCGCCTCATCGGGGCTGAGCGGGTCGAGCGAGTAGGTGCCGGGGAAGTCGATGAGATCGGCGGTGGATTCACCCAGCTTCCAGGCGCCGCGGCTGACCTCAACCGTAGTTCCCGGCCAATTGCCGGTCTGCGCCTTCGCACCGGTCAGGGCATTAAAGAGCGTGGACTTGCCGGAATTCGGGGAGCCGACGAGTGCGATGATGGGTGCTCCGGCAGGGGCGACCGCGCCGCCCGGATTGCCGTGACAGCTGGGTTTCGTGGTGGCCATGGTTTAGACCTCGATGGCTTGCAGTGTTGCCTTGTCGATGGCGTAGCGGCAGCTGCCCACCGACACCACCCGCGCGCCGCCGGCGACGCGCGGGCCCATGGTCAACGTGGCGCCGGGGCGGATTCCCAGCTCGCCGAGGCGCACCGCTAGCGCGGCGTCACAGGTGCAGGAAATGCACTCTTTCCCCAAGGTGATGGTGCATCCCATGGGGATAGCGTCGGCGGTTTGTCGTGGACATTCAGGCAACGTCACGGTGGGCTCTCTTTCTCGATCAGCACTACCGATATAGGTTACCCTTAGTAAAGATAGGTGTGTCTAGTTTTCGGCGACTTGTCTTAGGTGATCCTCACCACGCGGCGCAGGTGCGCCGCGCATTAAGCGTTTGGAGTGGACCAGCTGCTCACCTGGCGTAGTCGCTGGCGATTCTTCAGTCGTGATTGGCCCAGCTTGCGGGACATGCGGTCCAGAATCTGGATGGCCTCCGTGATGTGCGGGCCTTTGTTGAGCATGACGCACTCCGCGCGCAGCGCATAGCCAGCGTCCGTGATTTCCGCGCGGGAGGGAAGCCCGGTCTTGGCCAGGGTCTCCAGAACTTGGGTGGCCATGATGACTGGGATGTGGGCCGCCTCCGCGACCTTCATGATGCGCCCCGGCACCTGGACCATCTGCTCAAATCCCAGCTCCACAGCCAAGTCACCACGCGCAATCATGATGCCGAACTTGGCATGCCGCATGCCCTCCAGCAGCACGCTTCCCAGCTGCTCATAGGCGGGAACCGTCTCAATCTTGAGCACGATGCCCAGGTCACGCACACGCTGTGCCATCTCTTCCGAGTTCTGCTCAGCGGCAATCGCCTCGAGTGTGTCGTAGAGGAAGGACACATCAGAGGGCGTGCGGATGAAGGAGACCGCCGCGATATCGCAGTGCGTGGCCACAAAACGCAGCGCCTCGATGTCCTCCTCGGTGAGGCTGGGCAGCGGGACGTCAGTATCCGGCACATTGATTCCCTTATATGCCGCCAGGTTGGTGCCGGTAGGCCCGGCATGTTCCACGGTGATGACGGCCTCGCGCGCCGCACCATTCACCCGCACTTCGCGGACACGACCGGAGATGGCGCCGTCATCGAAAATCACCCGGTCGCCCACCTCGAGCGCACCGACCACCTCCGGCAGCGTACACCCAATAGTGGTCACCTCACCCTCCGCGATGCGCGCCGGCTCTGCGGATGTGCTGAGCACCAATTCCTCGCCGCGGTGCAGGCGAATCTTTTGCTCGAGGGGCGGAACCCCATGCACCCGGGTGATCTCCCCGCCGTGGTTGAGCGCCGTCCCTTCGGCGAGGTAGCAGTTGCGCTCCCCGTGCAGAACGGCCACGCCCGCTTGCGTGCTCTCCACGGTGAAAACACGGGAGCGCCCGCGCGCTTCGGTGAAGCGGACCTCGCTGCCGGGCTGAAGCCCTGCTAGCCACTTACCTTCTACCTCTAGCGCTACCGCTGGGCGCGCCGCGCTTGGCGACGCCTCCCTCGCCACCCCGTGGGCGTGGTCGGTAGAGGGGGCGTCGTGAAGCACGAGCGTTGCCGGACTCAGCAGTTCGCCTGCTGCGGTGCGCTCGCCGCGCACGCGGATGACCTGCGGGCCCGGCTCGATGGTGCCGGTGCGGACCTTGGGGCCAGCAATATCGCAGGAAATCAGAATCTCGCGCCCCACCTCTTCAGCGGCGCGGTGAACATGCTCCACCATCTTCTCCCACGCCGCCTGGTCTTCGTGGGCACAGTTGATGCGGGCTAATTCCATGCCCGCGCGGGCGAAACCGAGGACCAGCTCATAATCCTCCGCAGCCTCGGTGGGCAGGGTCACCATGATGCGCGCGTGCGTGTCCTCCTGGGTGGGGCCGAGGAGGGCCTCGGTGTTGGCGTCGAGGATATCGTCGGCGTCTGCATACGCCGAGGCGATGGGCTGCACGGGGTAGGTCGGCGCCTGGCCGTCGAAGGCATCAATCACATTGCGAGCGGCGTGGAGGCGCTCCAGCACCGCGGGCTCTGGGTGGCTCAGGCTCGTAGCACCCAAGGCCGTGAGGCCTTCCTGCAGTTCGACGGCGTCCTGGGAACGCAATTCCATATAGTGCACGAGGTTGACCGCGCCGGGGCGGTGGACGGGATCCACGCGCGCTATCTGCGCGGCGTGGGCGGCAGATGAAGCTTCGACGCGGGTAATGAGGGAATCAAGCAGTGGGCGCAGGCTAGGCACGGTGTCTCCTTCGATGTGAAAGTCCACCCATATTGTGCCGCGACTTGTTAGACCGCGCCACGGAAGCCGAGCTGGCGCCAAGCCTCATATACGGCAGTTGAGGCCGCGTTGGAGAGATTCATCGAACGTCGTGCCGGCATCATTGGGATGCGCACGCGCTCCGTTACCCGCGGGTGGAAGGCGTGTTCCTCCGGCAGGCCGGTCGGCTCGGTGCCGAAGAGGAGAACATCGCCTTCTTGGTACTCCACGTCGGTAAACCACTTATCAGTGTGGGTGGTGAACGCGAAAACGCGCGCGCCGGGCAGGGCCTCCATGCAGGCATCGAAATCTTTGTGGATCTTGAGGTCTGCCAGGTCGTGGTAGTCCAAGCCTGCGCGCTTGAGGTGCTTGTCCTCGAAGTTGAAGCCGAGCGGCTCGATGAGGTGCAGGCTCGCGCCCGTGACGGCGGCGGTGCGGATAGCGTTGCCGGTGTTGGTGGGGATCACGGGGTTGTCGAAGACGATGTGCAAGCTGCTCATAGGCATCAGTCTAGGATGGTGTGCATGAGCGCTACCAAACTAGATGGCAACCTGTACCGCGACGAGATTTTCGAGGACCTAGCCCAGCGCGTGGACGCCCTCAAGGAGAAGGGGATTACCCCGGGCCTAGCCACAGTCCTGGTGGGCGATGATCCGGGTTCGCATTCCTACGTGAAGATGAAGCACCGCGACTGCGAGAAGCTCGGGATCAACTCGATTCGCAAGGATCTGCCTGGCGACGTCTCCCAGGAGGAGCTGGAGCGCGTCATCTCAGAGCTCAACAATGATGACGCCTGCACCGGCTACATCGTGCAGCTGCCCTTGCCGAAGCACCTGGATGAAAACCGCGTGCTGGAGCTCATCGACCCAGCCAAGGATGCCGATGGTCTGCACCCGATCAACCTGGGCAAGCTGGTGCTCAACGAGGAAGCGCCGCTGCCGTGCACGCCGAATGGCTGCATCCACCTGCTGCGCCGCTTTGGGGTAGAGCTCGATGGCGCGAAGGTCGTGGTCATTGGCCGCGGTGTGACCGTGGGCCGCCCGATCGGCCTGATGCTCACCCGCCGCACCGAGAACTCCACGGTGACGCTGTGCCATACCGGCACCAAGGACCTCGCCGCAGAAACCCGTGAGGCCGATGTCATTATCGCGGCCGCAGGCAAGGCGCACATGCTCACCGCCGATATGGTCAAGGAAGGCGCTGCGGTTCTCGACGTCGGCGTATCCCGCGTCGACGGCAAACTCGCCGGCGATGTGGCTGAGGACGTCTGGGAGAAGGCTGGCTACGTCTCCCCGAACCCGGGTGGCGTGGGTCCGCTGACCCGTGCGTTCCTGGTCAGCAATATCGTCGAGCGCGCCGAAAAGCTCGCCGCTGAATAACGTTCACTATAAGAACGTGCACTGTAAACACACGTCTAACTTGAGCATGTGAGTAGCAAGAATGACGGATCAACCTGCACAGTCACAGGCGACCCCGCAGCGCCAAGCGCGACGAGTTCCCCGGCCCTCGGCTCAGGGGCGAGCCCATGCGCAGGCTGAAGGCCAAGCCCCCAGCCGCGTGCGCAACCGTGGAGCCAACCAGGCCCGCGGGAAAGCTGTGCCGCCGGTATCCCTGTCCAATCCCCACGACGCGCACCTGAAACCTTCGGCGCTGCCGCCGGCGGTGCAGTGGGTGGCCATTGGACTGTTCGTGGTGGCGGTTGTGGTGTCGGGGATTTATGCGCTTTCTGAGCACTGGCGGCGTGCCACCATGCTTCTGGGAGGGGCACTTATGTGGCTTACGGTGGTGCGCCTGACGTGTGATTCCTCGCGAGTCGGCGTGCTCGCGGTCCGCTCCCGGCGCTTCGATGCCTGGTTTACCGGCATCTTGGGCGCGGCGATGGCGTTCTTGGCTTTTTCCATTGACGCGCTGGGATCGTGATGCGTGTGGATCCTGAAAAGAGCCACACGGCTCTTTAGATATAGTATTCGTCGCCGACGTAGGCAGGGCCCACATCGAGGCCATTCGGAGCGGAGAGTAACAAGAAGTTGCGCAGGATGCGATTCATCTGCCGAGTCTCCGTTAAGAAGGCGTCGTGCCCTACGGGCGAGACAATCTTGGCCATCGCCAGCAGGTGGTTAACGTTGCGGGAGATGTGCTCCTGTTGGTGATAGGGGTAGAGGATATCGGTGTCCACGCCCACGACCATCGTCGGCACTTGCGATGCCGCCAGTGCTTTGATGAGCCCACCGCGTCCGCGGCCGACGTCGTGCCGGTTCAACGCCTCCGTGAGCACCACATAGGAACCTGCATCGAAGCGCTCGGTGAGTTTCGCCCCCTGGTAATCCAGGTAGGAGTTCACCGCGAAACGCTGGTTGAGCTCTCGGTGCGGGCCCAAAGGGTTTTCGCCCTGCTGTGGCTGGGCACCAAAGCGTTCATCGATCTCCTGCTCGCCGCGATACGTCAGGTGCGCAATGCGGCGCGCCGCCGCCAGACCATCCCGCGGCGACTTATCGGTGAGGTAGTAATTTCCGCCGTGCCAGAACGGGTCGCGCTCAATGGCGGAAATCTGCGCCGATTGGATACCAATCTGCCACCCCGAAGCCCGAGCCGATACCGCAATCACGCACACCGCCGACACGCTTTCTGGGTGCAACAAGCTCCACTCCAGCGTGCGCGCACCGCCCATCGAGCCGCCGAGTACCGCGTGCACACGCGAAATACCCAACTGCTTCAGGCAGTCGTGCTCAGCCTCCACCAAGTCCCGAATCGACAGCGCCGGGAAGCGCCCGCCCCACGGCTTGCCATCCGGGTGCAACGATTTCGGCCCCGTCGATCCGTTGCAGCCGCCGAGCGCATTGGTGGCTATAACGCACCAGCGCGTCGTATCTAGGGCCTTGCCGGGGCCGACCAGGTCGGACCACCAATCCACCACGTTGGAATCACCGGTCAGCGCGTGCTCAACCACCAAGACGTTGTTGACGCCGTCGGGGTCGCCGGCGAAAGCACCCCAGCGTTGGTAGGCCACGTGGGCGTCGGCAAGCACGGCGCCTGCTTCCGTGGTGAAGTCACCGATGGGGACGACGGCGAGCTCGTCTTCGGGCGCGAGTTCCGGAATCGGGCTAACCAATGGCCGCGAACCCACGCTCGAGGTCGGCGATGATGTCGTTGACATCCTCGATGCCCACCGACAGGCGCACCGTGGCCTGGGTAATGCCCGCGGCCTTGAGAGCAGTCTCGTCGGACTGGGAGTGCGTGGTGGTCGCCGGGTGCACCACCAGCGAGCGGGTATCGCCGATGTTGGCCAGGTTGGAGTGCAGCTTCAGCGCATCGATGAACGCCCAGGCCTCCTCGCGGCCGCCGTCGATGTCGAAGGAGAGCACGGAGCCGGTGTAGTCGTAGCTCAACTTCTCCTTGACCTGCTTGTACGGGGAGGAGTCCAGGCCGGCGTAGTTGACGGTGGTGACCTTGGCGTGGGACTCCAAGTACTCGGCCACGGCCTGAGCGTTGGCATTGTGCTTCTCGACGCGCAACTGCAACGTCTCAATACCATTCAGCGTCAGCCAGGCGTTGAAGGGGGAGATGGCGGCACCCGTATCGCGCAACAGGCCCGCGCGCGCCTTGACAGCGAAGGCTGGTGCGCCCAGGTCGGCGTACTTGAGGCCGTGGTAAGCCTCGTCTGGGGTAACGAAGTAGGGGAAGACCGGCTCGCCGTCGCGCTCGACGGTCCAATCGAAGGAGCCGCCATCGATGATGGCACCGCCGATGGCGGAGCCGTTGCCGCTGTAGAACTTGGTGGTGGAGACGACGACGATATCCGCGCCCAGCTCCAGCGGGCGGGCGAGTGCGCCGGTGGCGATGGTGTTGTCCACGATGAGCGGGACCTGGTTCTTGTGCGCAACCTCAGCGATGGCGGGGATGTCGAGGACATCGGCGACCGGATTGCCGAAGGTCTCTCCGTAGAAGGCCTTGGTGTTCGGTTGGACGGCGTCCTGCCAGGAGGCTGGGTCATCCGGGTTCTCGACGAGGGTGACGTCGATGCCGAGGCGCTTCAAGGTAACGGTAAAGAGGGTGGAGGTGCCGCCGTAAAGGCGCGGGGAAGTAACAATGTGGTCGCCGGCGGAGGCCAGGTTCAAAATGGCGGCGGTTTCGGCGGCTTGGCCGGAAGCAAAAGCTACGGCGGCGACGCCGCCCTCGAGGGAAGCGAGGCGCTCCTCGAGCGCATCCTGCGTGGGGTTGGTCAGGCGGGTATAAATCGGGCCGGCATCCGAGAGGTTAAAGCGGTTGGCGGCGTGCTCGGCGTCGTTGAAGACGTAGGACGTGGTCTGGTAAATCGGCACGTTGCGTGCGTTGGTGGAGCCGTCCAGGTTCTGGCCGGCGTGGAGGGCGCGGGTGGCAAAGGACCACTCGTTGACTGCGGAATTATCGTATTTGGTGCTCATGTCACAAAAGGCTAGACCAAGCGGTTCAGTGCTGTTAGTGGCTTTCTAGAAACCGCAGGCAAGCCCGAGAATAAAAATAGACCGAGCGGTTGGTTTGGAGGCCTGTGTGTGCTGTAGATCTCCATGCAGTGCGAAGGCTCAAGGCCGCTGTTGGATGTCGATGCTTTCCCCAACGAGCAGGCGCTGGTAGCCGGTTACGCCGGCGCGTTGGAGCATGCCGTCGGTGATCTGCTTGCCGGCGTCGGACAGCACGGCGTCATGGATGGGTACTGTCACGCGCGCACCGATGCGCATGGCGTAATCCGCGGCATCCGCCCCGCGCACCCACGGCCCGGCGATGGGGAGCAGGAGGACGTCTACCGTGCGTCCTTCCGAGGTAACCCACTGGTCGCCGGGGTGCAGCACTCCATTGAAGAAATAGCCCAGGTTCTCCGGACGTGGGATGTTGGGGTGGATTTCCTCGTGGAGCCCGCCCACCGCGCGGATTCTCAGGCCCAGGACTTCGAACTCCTCGCCTGTCTGGACTGCGGTCCCGGAACCGATGGCGTCTACGGCTTCCTGCGTCCCCCACACCGGTAGGCCGCTCGCGCGCACGGCGTCGACGTCGAGGTGGTCGCCATGTGCGTGAGTGAGCAGCACCGCGCCGGCATTATCCAGGCAACTGAGGTCTGAAAGAGGACCGGGATCGATAATGATGCGACCCTGGGGCGCTTCGACGGCCACGGCGGATTGTCCATGTAACGAAACCTTCATGCCGCCAACGCTAGCGTGGCGCAGAGTGGCTGCGCCACGGATTATTACGCTAGGGCCTGCTTAACCAGCTCCAGCGCGGCGGCGAGCTCAACATCGCTCAAATGCCCGAAGCCCAAGACCACGCCTTCCTCGGCGGCCACGCCGCCCCAGTAATCGCTGAGCGGGGTGAGCGTCAGCCCTAGGGAAGCCGCGCGGTCGACCACAGCGTTGTCGCATAGCAACACCGCATGGAGTCCGCCGTGGATGGGCAGAAGGGTAGCGGGAGCGTCTTCCAGCGCGGCTTGGACGAGGTCGCGGCGGCGCTTGTAGGCGCGGCGCATCCGGCCGGTATGCCGCCGCAGCGCACCGCTGGCCAGATAGTTCGCCAGCGCCGCCTGGGGAATTGCGCCGACGGGCTGGCCGAAGACCTCCCGCACGCGATCCACCGCCGAGCGTAAGCTCGGTGGCACGACCAGATAGCCGCAGGCAATCGACGGCGAAATCACCGAAGAAAACGTTCCCAGCAAGACGGTGTGCTCTGGGGCGAGCGCGGCCAGGGCAGGAAGAGGTTGGCCGACGTAGCGCAGCTCGGAATCGAAGTCATCCTCGATGATGAGCACGTCGTTGCTGCGTGCCCATTCGACGAGCTCCGCGCGCCGGGCCGCCGGCAGGGAACCGCCATAAGGGTGCTGGTGGGAGGGGGTGACGATGAGAACGTCGAGGTCAACGGTGGGGACGGTGACGCCGTGGGCGTCGGTGGGGACGTCGACAAGCGTGTGGCCCAAAGCTTGGGGAACGCGGCGCAGGCTGGGGTACCCGGGGGACTCCACACCCACGCGCAACTGGCTGCCCAGCGCGCGCAGCAGCACCGACAGTCCGTCGCGGGCGCCGGCGGTGATGACGACGTAGGCCGGGTCGACGGTGAGCCCGCGCATGTGGCGCAGGTGCGCGGCCGCTTCGCGGGGGAGATCGCCGGAAGGATTCACCGCGGCCTTGCGCCACGCCGCCCTCCATTCGGGGGTGATGATTCCTTCGGTATCGGGCAAACCCGGCGTCAACTCTACGCGCGGTGGGGTAGGGGAAGGCCGCGGTGCCGGGGTGGGCTGTGGGGTGCGTCCGTGGGGTAGGTGAGGGTTGATGATGGTGCCCGAGCCCACCGACGCAGTGAGGTAGCCCTCGGCGGTGAGCTGTTCGTAGGCGGTAACCACGCTGCCTCGGGAAATGCCCAAATCGCGCGCCAGCGAACGGGTTGACGGAACCTGCTCTCCGGGCAGCAGAATGCCCGCCGCGACTTGGGTGCGGAGGGCTTCGGCAATCTGCACCGGCAGAGCGCGCGTATCAGATGGATCGAGGCGGAAAGACACGACCCCATCATAAGTGGTCTAATTCAACACTCTAAAAATGGCTCTTGTCTTGGACCAATTTCCTGGTCCACTATGTGAGCCATGACTGAACAGAAGATTGAACAGGGACGCGCCACGACGCGCGTCAAGCGTGGACTGGCTGACATGCTCAAGGGCGGCGTCATCATGGATGTCGTGACCCCGGAGCAGGCTCGAATTGCTGAAGACGCGGGTGCGTCCGCCGTCATGGCGCTCGAGCGCGTACCGGCCGATATCCGCGCTCAGGGCGGCGTGGCTCGCATGTCTGACCCGGACCTCATCGAGGGCATCGTCAACGCCGTGGATATCCCGGTGATGGCGAAGGCCCGCATCGGCCACTTCGTCGAGGCACAGATTCTCGGTGAGCTGGGCGTCGATTTCATCGATGAGTCCGAGGTGCTCAGCCCGGCCGACTACGTTAACCACATCAACAAGTGGGATTTCGACGTTCCTTTCGTGTGTGGCGCGACGAACCTGGGCGAGGCCCTGCGCCGCATCACCGAAGGTGCGGCCATGATTCGCTCCAAGGGCGAGGCTGGCACTGGCGACGTCTCCGAGGCCGTCAAGCACCTGCGCACCATCAAGGGTGAAATCGCGCGCCTCCAGAACCTGGATCGCGACGAGCTCTACGTCGCAGCCAAGGAACTGCAGGCACCGTATGACCTTGTTGCTGAGGTTGCGGAGACCGGCAAGCTGCCGGTCGTGCTGTTTGTCGCTGGTGGTGTGGCCACGCCTGCCGACGCCGCGCTCGTCCGCCAGATGGGCGCCGAAGGCGTCTTCGTCGGCTCCGGCATCTTCAAGTCCGGTGAGCCTGCGAAGCGCGCGGAGGCCATCGTGAAGGCGGCGACGCTCTACGACCAGCCGGCCGAGCTGGCCAAGATCAGCCGCGGCCTGGGCGAAGCCATGGTGGGCATCAACGTCAACGACATCCCCGCCCCGCACCGCCTGGCCGAGCGCGGCTGGTAAACGCGGTGCGCGTAATGAACCGCGCAATGAACCGCGTAATGAACACAGAGCGTGCAAAGGGAATGACTGCGGCGGACACGGCGCGACCGCTCGTCGGCGTGCTTGCCCTGCAGGGTGGTGTGGAGGAACATCTCTCCGTGTTGGAGAGCCTCGGCGCTGAAACACGCCGGGTGCGCCTGCCGCAGGATCTCGACGGGCTGGGCGGAATCATTCTGCCCGGTGGAGAGTCGAGCACCATCGATAAGCTGGCGCGCTCCTTCGGCGTCGCGGAGCCGTTGCGCCGAGCCGTCGAGGGCGGGCTGCCGGTTCTTGCCACCTGCGCGGGGCTCATCTACAGCGCTCGCGACCTGGAGAACCCCGCGCCGGGCCAGCAGACGCTGGGGCTTATCGACGTCACCGTGCGCCGCAACGCCTTCGGGAACCAACGCTTCTCCGAGGAACGTACCGTGCCCGTCACGCTGGGAAGCGAGACTCTCAACATTGAAGCGAGCTTCATCCGCGCGCCCATCGTCACCCGTGTGGGCGAAGGTGTGGAGGCTATCGCTACCGTGCCGCGGGAAGATGGCGAAGCGGTGGTGGGCGTGCGACAGGGCACCGTCACTGCACTGAGCTTCCACCCAGAGGAGAACGGAGACTCCCGTCTCCATGCCGCATGGTTGGCGTCGCTCTAGGCGGAGGCAGCTAATTTAGCCGTTTAACTATCGCTCGATAGTGGTCTGGGCTACATTGAAGGCTAAACGCTGAACAGATCACGTCCAGAAAGGTCCGCTGTGAGCACACCCGCCCCAGAACAAGTCCGCGAAGACATCCGCTTCCTCGGCCGGGTGCTCGGCCGAGTTATCGCGCAGCAGGAGGGCGAGGACGTCTTTGAGCTCGTCGAATCCACCCGCCGCATGGCCTTCGACATCGCCCACGGCGATGCCAAGCCGGAAGATCTCGTCGCTATTTTCCGCGACCTCGACAGCACCAAAGTCAACCTCGTGGCGCGAGCGTTCAGCTATTTCGCGCTCATCGCGAACCTAGCGGAGGACTTGGATGACGAGTCCGTCGAGGCGCCGGTTTCCCTGCGCAAGACATTCGCCAAGCTCAAAGAAGAAGGTGTTGCGCCCGCCGACGCCGCCTCCGTCATTCGTGGCGCGCATGTTGCCCCCGTGCTCACCGCGCACCCCACCGAAACTCGCCGCCGTACCGTCTTCGATACCCAGACACGCATCAAGAACCTCCTCAAGGAAGCACACCGCGGCGGCGACATGGCGGCGATCGAGAAGGAAATGTACCTGCGCATGACGCTACTGTGGCAGACCGCGCTGATTCGCATCGCCCGTCCCACCCTTGAGGACGAAATTGACGTCGGCCTGCGCTATTACAAGCTTTCGTTGCTCGACCAGGTCCCCGCCCTCAACCGCGCTATCCGTCACGCCATGCGTGAGACCTTTGGCCAGCAGCTTCCCGATTCCCCCGTCGTCCGCCCTGGCTCTTGGATTGGCGGCGACCATGACGGCAACCCCTTTGTCAATGAGCACACCCTGACCTATGCCACCCGCAAAGCCGCGGCGACGGTGCTCCAGTACTACGCCGACGAGCTCGGCGAGCTGGAGCGCGAACTCTCTCTATCAGACCGCTATTCCTCCAGCTCCAAGGAGCTGGGCGCGCTTGCCGACGCCGCCCACAACGACGAAAAATCTCGCGTCGACGAGCCCTATCGCCGGGCCATCTTCGGCATCCGGAAGAAGGTGCTGGCGAGGTTGGAAGGGGAGGCGTCGCCAAGCGCCTATGCGTCTCCGGAGGAGCTCAAGCGGGACCTGGATGTGATCGACCGCTCGCTGCGCCAGTTCAACGATGACATCATCGCCGATGACCGCCTTGCCCGATTGCGCTCGGCGGTGACCACGTTTGGATTCCACCTCTCGACGCTGGATATGCGCCAGAATTCGGAATCCTTTGAGAACGTCCTCACCGAGATTTTCGCCGCAGCCAGCATTACCTCGGACTATCGCGGGCTGGGGGAGGAGGAGAAGGTCGCGCTGCTGGTGCGGGAGTTGCAGACAAATCGTCCGCTGCTCTTCCCGGGCACTGAAAAGGAATTCACCGAGGATACAGCCAAGGAGCTGGGGATTTTCCGTGCGGCGGCCCGCGCTGTGCGGGACTTTGGACCGAAGTCGGTGTCGCACTGCATTATCTCTATGACGGGAACGGTCTCCGATATTTTGGAGCCGATGGTGCTGCTCAAGGAGGTGGGGCTGAACCAGGTAGATGTGGTGCCGCTGTTTGAGACCATCGAGGATTTGAAAGCGGGTGCTGGCATCCTGGAGAAGCTCTGGCAGGTGCCCGTCTACCGTGAGCATCTGCGCTCGCGCGGGGATGTGCAAGAGGTGATGCTGGGGTATTCGGACTCCAACAAGGACGGCGGGTATCTGCAGGCGAATTGGGCGCTGTACGACGCCGAATTGGCCCTAGTTGAGCTGTGTGAGCGCCACGGCGTGGAGCTGCGTTTGGCGCATGGCCGTGGTGGTGCGGTGGGCCGCGGCGGTGGCCCGACGTATGATGCGATTCTGGCGCAGCCGAAGGGCGCGGTCTCGGGTTCGGTGCGTATTACTGAGCAGGGCGAGGTGATTTCTGCGAAGTATGGAGCTCCGGAGACCGCGCGCCGTCATTTGGAGGCTTTCGTTTCCGGTGCGTTGGAGGCATCGTTGTTGGATACCGAGCCGATTGCGGATCCCGAGCGGGCCTACGACATCATGCGGGAGCTGGCGGACTTGAGCGGTACCGCGTACTGCCAGCTGGTTGATGACCCCGGGTTTATCGCCTACTTCACCCAGTCCACTCCGCTGCATGAGATTGGTGATCTCAACTTGGGCTCGCGCCCGACCTCGCGTAAGCAGACCACCGCGATTACGGATTTGCGAGCGATTCCCTGGGTGCTGTCGTGGTCACAGTCCCGCACCAACATTCCGGGCTGGTTCGGCGTGGGCAGTGCGGTGACAGCGTGGGTACAGCAATCCTCCGGTGGTGAATGTGGAGTAGGACTGGCCAGCGTAGAAGAAGTAAATGCCACTGCGGATGGAGCAGAAACCGGAAAGGCCGGAGTAAAAAGCGGCGATGGAGAAGTGGAGAAGCGCTGGGAGGAGCTGCGTGAGCTGTACCGTACGTGGCCTTTCTTCCGCTCCGTGTTCGCCAACATGGCGCAGGTCATGGCCAAGGCGGAGATGCAGCTGGCACGCCTCTATGCCAACCTGGTTGATGACAAAGAAACTGCGGACCGTATCTTCAGCCTGATTTCCGCGGAGTTTGAGCGCACCCGCGAGGTCTACCTCAAGGTCACCGGCAACGCGGAGTTGGTCAGTGAGAACCAGCGCCAGGCGCGGTCGCTCAAGCGGCGCTACCCGTACCTGCTTCCGCTCAACGCCATCCAGTTGGAGCTGCTGCGTCGCTACCGCCGCGGCGACGATCAGTTCCTGGTGTCCAAGACCATCCAGGTCACGATGAATGGTCTCGCCACAGCGCTGCGTAACGCCGGCTAAACCGGCACGCTGAAGGCCCCGCGAGGAGGGGATTTCCTGCGGGGTTCGAGCACTACATGGCAGTGGCGGAATGCCTTCGCGGAAGGTTTAGTTGAAGTGTTAGTTGAAGGCGCTGGTGAAGACCGGTGCGGCGTCGTATGGCGGGATCCATGCCACCCGCCCGCCGATACGGTCCATGTGGCCGCGTGAGGGCGGGGCATCGGGGTCATCGTCGTTGACTCCGTTGTGGTACGGACACAGTGGCACCAGGTTGAGGATGTTGGTGGGCCCGCCGCGGGCCCAGGCTTTGATGTGGTGGATTTGGCACTTCTCAAAGGGAACTTTGCAGCCCTCCCACGCACAGCACGGGTTCTCCGCAGCTAGGGCGAGGCGTTGTTTGGCCGTGGCGAAGCGCTGGAAACGAAACACATCGAGTGGGCCATGCTCGCGGCTGACCGCCACAATAACTCCCTTGTCCAGCAGAGCGCGCTCCACTAGCTGCGAGCCGGTCATCGTCGCGCCACTTGTTGTGCGGACGATGAATTCTTCGCCATCCTTGTCGGTATTGCCCTTGAGCAGCTCTGCGTAGTCATCGAGCTGCAGGACCGCCATGGTGGCAACCTCAGTTTTGACGCCACCGCCCTCCAGATTCTCCAAGAAACTCTCGCCGGGGCGTTCCTGGTCGATGCCTTCAAAGACACCGGTCAGCTGCAGCGAGTCCGCAGTTACCGTGAGGGTGGCCAGGCCATTGCCGTGCTGGGTGAGCTTGGCACGCTCGGCATACGTGCGGGGCTTGCGCATCTGACGCAGTCTCTTGCGCGCTACCTTTTCCACCAGCTCCGCGCTGGTCTGGCACAGCTCTACCCGCAAATCCCACGCTTTGTTATGGTCCCGGACTTTGGCAACGAAGTGCTCGATAAGCTGCAAGGTCACCAGCCCGTGCCCGCGCCGGCGGGCGGCTTCAACCGCCGTGCGCTGCTTCTTCGTCGAAGAGGTGTGCCCGAAGTAGGTGTGGTGGAGGGAGAGGAACACGGTGGCGTCGGCAGACGTGGCTCCGAAAGACACTAAGTCAGATTCAGACAGGCCCGCGCACTCGGCCACCAGGTCAATGGCGCGGCCGAGGGCGGCGAAGAACGTCTGAACTCTCATGAACCTCAGAGTAAAAGCGCCGCACCCTGCCAACAAGGGCGAGCTCCCGCCCGCCACGAAATCTGTGGATAACTTCTCGGGGGTGCTAAGCCAAGTTGTTCACTATATCGAGGAACTCTTCGGCATACGCCAGCTGCTTGGACAGCTTCTCGTAGCGCGTACGTGCCTCCAGTTGGACGCGAGCGACAGTCTCGCGCGCAGCCGGCGTGGAAGAATTAGCGGCCTCAAGAAATGAGCGCATATCTTCCAGCGAAAACCCCAGCGGCTTCATGCGGCGGACTAGCAAAATGCGGTGCAGATCCTCTTCGCTGTACAGACGGAAGCCTCCGGGGCTGCGGTGAGAGGGAGAGACTAGCCCGACGGAGTCGTAGTGGCGCAATGTGGGTAGTGAAATGCCGGTGCGCTCGGCTATCTCGCCGATTTTGTAGCCAGATTCAGCCATGGCTTTCCTCCTTAGGGACCATGTTTTGTCGCGCGCCTATGCA
Organism: Corynebacterium sp. UMB6689; assembly: GCF_030215295.1. Classification (NCBI taxonomy): domain Bacteria; kingdom Bacillati; phylum Actinomycetota; class Actinomycetes; order Mycobacteriales; family Corynebacteriaceae; genus Corynebacterium; species Corynebacterium sp. UMB6689. Next base: position 125,392 of record NZ_JASOLS010000004.1, read on the forward strand.
GCGGTTAAAGTTATGCAAGTCCAAAACCCTAAAGCTACTTGAGGGTTAAGCTCGGGGGATACGAACGACAGGATTGCTATGACTGAAACTACCACGGTCACTGAAGCGCCCATGGGTGTTGTGGCCTCCTTCCGCTATGCCTTTTCCTCAGCTACGCGACTGCGCATCGAGGTGTTGGCCGGACTAGCCGTTGCCTTGGCGCTGATTCCGGAGGCGATTGCGTTTTCCATCCTCGCCGGGGTGAGCCCGGCGGTGGGTTTGTTCTCTTCCGTGATTATGGCTGTGGTGATTGCCTTTACTGGCGGCCGCCCGGCAATGATTTCCGCAGCAACTGGTGCTATCGCCCTTGTAGTGGCACCGGTGGCACAAGACCACGGCCTGGATTATCTCGTGGCCACAGTCATGCTGGGCGGGGTGCTTCAGATTGTGCTCGCGCTGTTGGGCGTGCCCAAGCTGCAACGCTTTATCCCACGCTCCGTGATGCTGGGGTTTGTCAATGCGCTGGGTATTCTCATATTTACAGCACAGTTGGAGCACCTTATCGATGTGCCGTGGATGGTCTATGTTCTCGTCGTCGTGGGGCTCGGCATCATGGTGGGCTTTCCCAAGATTACTGCTGCGGTGCCAGCTCCACTGGTGACGATTGTTGTGTTGACAGCTGCGGTGGTTCTGGCGGGCCTTAATGTTCCGCGCGTGCGCGATATGGGCGATCTACCGACTTCGCTGCCGGCGCTGTTCTGGCCGAACGTGCCGCTAAATCTGGAGACCGTCAAGATTATTGCGCCGTATGCGCTGGCAGTGGCCGTGGTGGGGTTGATGGAATCGCTGATGACTGCCAAGCTTGTCGACGACATCACGGATACCCACTCCAACAAAACCCGTGAAAGCTGGGGACAAGGCGTGTCGAACATCGCTACCGGACTGTTCGGGGGAATGGGAGGCTGCGCGATGATTGGCCAGACCATGATCAATGTCCGCGAGTCCGGGGCGCGCACACGCTTGTCCACGCTGGTTGCCGGTTCTTTCCTACTAGTTCTCATCTTGGCGTTGGGGGACATTGTTGGCCAGATCCCAATGGCAGCGCTGGTAGCCATCATGATCATGGTTTCGGTAGGCACCGTGGACTGGCACTCAGTGCACCCGCGCACGCTAAAATTTATGCCGCTGTCGGAAACCGTGGTGATGCTGGTGACCATGGCTGGCACGTTGGTGACGCATAACCTGGCGGTCGGCGTAGTGCTCGGTGTGCTGGCAGCGATGGTGAGCTTTGCCCGCCGCGTGGCTCATTTGGTGCGAGTGGATGCTTCCGAGCTTGTCGACGGTGTACGGTCCTACCAGCTGCACGGACAGCTTTTCTGGGCGTCGTCGAATGACTTGGTGTACCAATTTGATTACACCGATGAGGCTGAGCACATTGTCATCGACCTCACCGGTGCCGAGGTGTGGGATGCTTCCACGGTTGCTACCTTGGACGGCATTACTAGCAAGTTCCACGAAAAGGGCAAGACCGTGGACATCGTCGGCTTAAACGGCCCGAGCCGGCATCGCTTGGAGCAGCTCACCGGACGCCTTGATGGTGGGCACTAGTGCCATCGGGGAACTAGGCATCGGGGAACTAGGCACCGGCGAGGCCGCGGCGCTTGAGCAGCGGCGCAACGTCCTTGTCGCGGCCGCGGAACTCGCGGTAAGCCTCCGTGAAGTCGCGGGATGCGCCCTTCGACAGGATGACATCGCGGAACTTTTGGCCGGCCTCGCGAAGGTCGGTTTGCTCCTTGAACCACTCGAAACCATCGGCATCGAGGGCCTCGGCCCAGAGATAGGAGTAGTAGCCCGCGGAGTAGCCACCGGCGAAGATGTGGTTGAAGTAGGTCGAGCGATAGCGCGGCGCAATGAGCTCGTTGTCTAGCCCGGCCGCGCGCAGGGCCTCGGCCTCGAACTCGGCGATGGCCTCCGGTGTAGCTTCCAACTCGGCGGCCTCCGACGCGCTCAGGGAATGCCACGCGAGGTCGATGATCGACGCCCCCAGATACTCCGAGGTGGCGAATCCCTGGCCGAACTCGGAGGCGGCGGAGATGGCGTCGAGAAGCTCGTCCGGAATAGGTTCGCCCGTCTCCACGTGGCGGGCGTACTCCTTGACCAAGTTCTTATCCAGTGCCCAGTTCTCGTTGATCTGCGAAGGGAATTCCACCCAGTCACGCGGCACGTTGGTGCCGGCGAAGGTGGGGTAGCGGACGTCGGAAAGCAGACCGTGCAGGGCGTGACCGAATTCGTGGAAGACGGTGCGGACCTCATCCATGCTCAGCAGCGGTTGGGAGCCGTCGGCGGGCTTGGTGATGCCCATGACGTTGACGATGACCGGCTTGCGCTCCAGCAGTCGGGACTGCCCCACGAACTCGCTCATCCATGCGCCGCCGCGCTTGGTGGGGCGCCCGAAGTAGTCGGTGAGGAGGAGACCGATCCCGTGCGAGTCCTTTTCCCCGTGCGGGACGGAACCGTCCCGCACCTCCCACACGCGAACCCCCTCCGCGTAGCCCTCGAGGTCATCGCGCGGGATAACGGTGATGCCGTAGAGACGTTCGGCGGCGGCAAAGACGCCCTTCTCTAGGACCTGGTCCAGCGGGAAGTACTTGCGCAGCTCCTCCTCGTCGAGGGAGAAGTCGCGGGCGCGGACCTTGGATTCCCAGTAGGGCCAGTCGGCGGCGGTGAATCCCTGGCTGTTGAGCTCAGCCTCTTCAGCGAGGAGCTTCTGCTCGCCTTCGGCATTGGCCGCGGCGGCGGGGGAGAGGTCGAAGAGCATGGTGCGGGCAGCGTCGGCAGTCGCGGCGGTTTCCTCGGCGATGACGTAGTCGGCATGCGTGGCAAAGCCCAGCAGTTCGGCGCGCTCAGCGCGCAGTTGGACGGCCTCGATGAGCCCCGGGATGTTGTTCTCGGAGCCCCTGCTTGCCGACGCCCCATACAACCTCCCCCTCGCATCCTCCCGCGCCAGGCGGCTTAGCTCCGATTGCACGGTCGGCAGCTCCAGCGGGATGGCATAGCCCTCGCGGCCAAGCGCCTCAGCGTCGGCTTTGGCGGAAGCGATGCGCTCGGCGGGCAGGCCTTCGAGTTCCTCCTCGGTGAAGGAGACCGCGCGCTCGCGGGTAGATGCCATGAGGTTGCGGCCAAATTCCTCCGACAGTGCAGAAAGGCGCTGGTTGATCTCAGACAGGCGGGCCTTGCCAGTCGCATCGAGATCGGCACCCTTGCGGGCAAAGGTGCGCAGGAGGTGGTCGTGGAGGCGCTGGCCTTCCGCGTCGTCGGCAGGCGGCGTCGCCTCCTTGATGCGCGCGTAGAGAACCTCGTTCTGGTACATCGCGTCGTAGTGCGCGGACAGGCGCGGGTAGATGTCGGCGGCGATCTCCTCCATCTCCTCGGTGACATCCGTACCGGAGAGGTTGCCGAAGACCGCCATGACGCGGTCGAGGTCCTGGCCGGATCGCTCGAGCGCCTCCACGGTGTTTTCCCACGTAGGCGCGGCGGGGTTGTCGGTGATGGAGGCGATCTCGGCGTCGTGAAGCGCGAGTGCTTCGTCGAAAGCGGGGCGGTAGTGCTCTACCTTGATCTCCGCAAACGGCGGGAGCTGATAGGGCAGCGTAGAGGGGGTCAGTAGTGGGTTAGCCATAAGAAACTACCGTACCTAATAAGCCCGTCCCTATGTGATGGCTTTCACTAAACTATCCCACCGGGATTGGTGTGCGTTCCCTGCGTGGAGTGGTGGCACGGTACACCAGGACGATGTCGAGAATCAGGAACGCTGCCAAGGTGATTCCTAAGAGCGGCAGGAAGACGCCCACGGTGGCCGCGAAAAGCGCGCCCAGTCCTGTGGTGGCCCAGGAGAAGTGGGCAGTCGGGAGGAAGCGTGGGCGACGTTTGAACCACATGTAGTAGCCCAGCGCCACGAGAGCGGCGGTGGCGAGACCCAGTGCAAGCAGCGCAATCTGCAGCGGAAGGCCGAACATGATGCCCATGTGCAGGTAGATGCCCCAGCTGCTGAGCTTGCTAAACAGTGGAAGGCTGGAGAAAGGCTGGCGGTCGATGACGTCGCCGGTGGAGCCGTCCACGGAGATGGCATCGGAGGTGGTGCGCCATTCCACCCAGCGTTCGCTGACCTGCCAGGCGGAGTGGGCGTCCTCCGGTGGGTACATACGTAGCGGGCCGGTGAGTCCCTCGGCGCGGCCGGTGGCGAAGACGCGCTCGGCCTCGGCAGCTATGTTCGTGCTTGACGATGCCCCTCCAACCCCATGCCCTTCATGACCTTCATGCATGGTGTGCTCATGCGTTTCAGCGGTGGTGCCGGGGAGGGCAGTCTCGATGGGGGTGGCCTTCCACTGCATGCGCTCCACTAGGGAATCAACGTTGTCGCCGGCCAGTCCCGACCACGTGATACCGGTGGCAGAGAGACCAAGCAGACCGATGAAGATCCAGGCACCGACGGTGGAATGCAGGCGGGTGGCCTTCCAGCGGGCAGAGCGCTTGGGCTGCTGGTGTGCGGCGTTCGCGGTTGCCTTGTTCTTTGGACGGCGGCGAATCCACCACATATAAAGACCCCCGCAGGCCATGACCCACAGCCAAGAGGCAGCCAGCTCCGAGTAGAGCTCACCGATCTTGCCTAAGTGGAAGCTTTCGTGCAGGGAGGAAATCCAGCGGCGCAGCGGCATCTCGCCCAGGCCGGAGTAGGTGGGGTAGTCCCCGATGACCTCGGCGTTGGCCGGATTGATGAAGACGGTGCGCTGGAGGCTTTCATCGATACTGTCATCAGACACCAACACGCGCGTGGAATCCGTGGGGTTGGTTGCCGGCCAGACTTGGGACACAGGCATGTCTGGGTGCTCGTGCTGTGCGGCCCGGATTTGTTCTTCCAAGCTCACGGGGTGCTCGACCGCCGGAACGGAGATGACATCGTGGTACACCACCTTCTCCAGGGTGGGTGCCATGGCATAGAGGCAGCCAGTCAATGCCGCAACGAGGATGAAGGGGCCGACGAACATACCGCCATAAAAGTGAATGCGCTGAATGAAAGATCGCAGAGCCGTCCGACTCATAGGTAGTGCTCTTTTCAGTGTCTTTGGTGAAGGCCCCTGCTGAACGTTCGCGGGGCGCTCAGCAAAGGGCGATGGACAGGCGCTGATATCAACTGCACTACTAGTCGGAGGTGATGGCTTCTCGGTTCCCAAGTAGTGAAAAACTTTTTAAATAACTGGGGGCCTCGGCGTGAAAAGGATGAAAACCCCGCGAGATAAGGCACGAGAAGCAAGAATCAGTCAAGAAAAAGCTCTCGCAGCTCAACGGGTAAAAATAGCGTCGCGGAGTGCTGTTTAGGCCTGTTTGTGGTTAATGAAGCAAGAAAAGACCGCCTCGAACTCCAGGGAGGAGACGAAGCGGTCTTTTGTTAAGTGCCTAGCGCCGAATTACTTCTTCAGGCCATCAATGATGTCGTTGAAGGCAGCGACTGGGCGCATGACCTCGGCTAGCTTCTCCTCGTTCGGGGCGTAGTAGCCGCCGAGGTCGACGGGGGAGCCTTGGACGTCGAGAAGCGCCTGCTCAATCTCGCCTGCCTTGGCCTCGAGGGACTCAGCAACCGGCTTGAAAGCCTCGGCCAGCTCGGCGTCGTCGGTCTGTGCAGCCAGCTCCTTGGCCCAGTTAAGGGTCAGGAAGAAGTGGGAGCCTCGGTTGTCGTTCTCGCCGACCTTGCGGGACGGGGACTTGCCCTCATCCAGCAGGGTCTCGGTGGCCTTGTCCAACGCTGCGGCCAGCACGCCAGCCTTGGCGTTGCCGTTGGTGTTGTGCTCGTGGCGGAAGGACTCAGCCAGAGCCAGGAACTCACCGAGGGAGTCCCAACGCAAGTGGTTCTCCTCCTGGACCTGCTGGACGTGCTTCGGGGCGGAGCCGCCGGCACCGGTCTCGAACAGGCCACCGCCAGCCATGAGCGGAACCACAGACAGCATCTTTGCGGAGGTGCCCAGCTCGAGGATGGGGAAGAGGTCGGTGTTGTAGTCACGCAGGACGTTACCGGTGACCGAGATGGTGTCCTCGCCCTTGCGGATGCGCTCGACGGAGATCTTGGTCGCGGTGACCGGATCCTCGATGGAGATGTCGAGCCCCTCGGTGTCGTGATCCTGCAGGTACTTGTTGACCAGCTCGATGAGGTTGGCGTCGTGGCCGCGCTCCGGGTCGAGCCAGAAGATGGCCTTCATGCCGGACAGGCGAGCACGGTTGACGGCCAGTTTGACCCAGTCCTGGATCGGGGCGTCCTTGGTCTGGCAAGCGCGCCAGATGTCGCCCTCCTCCACGTCGTGGGAGATAAGGGCCTCACCCTTGGAGTTGCGGACCTCAACGGTGCCGGCAGCCGGCACCTTGAAGGTCTTGTTGTGGGAGCCGTACTCCTCAGCCTTCTGTGCCATGAGGCCGACGTTCGGGACGGTACCCATAGTGGTCGGGTCGTAGGCACCGTTAGCCTTGCAGTCCTCGATGACGGCCTGGTACACGCCGGCGTAGGAGGAATCCGGGATGACGGCGAGGGTGTCCTGCTCCTCGTCGTTCTTGTTCCACATGTGGCCGGAGGTGCGGATCATAGCCGGCATGGAGGCGTCAATAATGACATCGGAGGGAACGTGCAGGTTGGTAATGCCCTTGTGGGAGTTGACCATGGCGAGGTCCGGGCCCGCGGCAAGCGCGTCGTCGAAGGCAGCCTTGATCTCAGCACCGTTCTCGAGCTTGTCCAGACCCTCGTAGATAGCGCCCAGGCCGTTCTCGCCGTTGAGGCCAGCAGCCTCGAGCTCCTCGCCGTACTTCTCAAAGACGTCAGCGAAGAAAGCGCGGACGACATGGCCGAAGATGATGGGGTCAGACACCTTCATCATGGTGGCCTTGAGGTGAGCGGAGAAGAGCACGCCCTCTTCCTTGGCACGGGCAACCTGAGCCTTGAGGAACTCGTCGAGTGCCTTGGCGGACATGAAGGTGCCGTCGATGACCTCGCCCTTGAGGACCGGCAGCTTCTCCAGCAGGGTCTGCTCGCCCTCGGCGGTCTTCAGAACGATGGAGAGGGTGTCCTCCTCCGGCATGATGACGGACTTCTCGTTGTGGCGGAAGTCATCTGCGTCCATGGTGGCCACGTTGGTCTTGGAATCAGCGGACCACGCACCCATCTTGTGCGGGTTCTTCTTAGCAAAGTTCTTGACTGCAATCGGGGCGCGGCGGTCGGAGTTGCCCTCACGCAGAACCGGGTTCACAGCGGAGCCCTTGACGGCGTCGTACTTCTCCTGAGCCTCTTCGTACTCCGGGAGATCAAAACCGGCTGCCTGCAGCTCAGCGATGGCCTTCTTCAGCTGCACCAGGGAAGCGGAGATGTTCGGCAGCTTAATGATGTTGGCTTCCGGCGTCTTGGCCAGCTCGCCGAGCTCAGCCAGGGCATCGGAGACCTTCTTGTCACCAAGGCGCTCCGGGAACTGGGCCAGGATGCGGCCGGCTAGGGAAATGTCGCGGGTTTCCACCTCGATGCCTGCGGTGGACGCGAAGGCCTCCACGACTGGCTTGAAGGAGTAGGTCGCCAGCAACGGCGCCTCGTCGGTACGGGTCCAGATAATCTTTGCCATGGTTCTCCTAAAGAAGTTGAAAACTGTTCAACCTCACAGGATACCTGTCTTATTTTCTCGCGGTGCCGGTCCCCCTGTGACTCGCACCACCAGTGGGGGAGGTCTGTGTATTTGGCACAACCTTTCCGGCTGGACTTACGAGCAACGCGGCGAGAGTACTAAGGTCTGCCCCCGTGAAACCGATGAATACCAGTATCCAACGCCGTCCCGTCCCGCGCCAGACGGAAATCTCCGCGACGCGCCGCACCATCGTGATGATCGCCATGGCGCTGGGTGCCTTCGCCATCGGCACCACCGAGTTCACCTCGATGGGCCTGCTGCCACTCATCGCGGATGATTTCGGTATTACGGAAGACACGGCGTCGGTGGTTATCGCCGTCTATGCGCTTGGTGTCGTCGTGGGCGCGCCAGTGATTGCGGCGCTCACGGGCAAACTTCCACGCCGCCGACTGATTATCCTGCTCATAGGCTTTCTACTCGTGGGTAACCTGCTGACGGCCCTGGCCCCGAACTACGGTGTTCTGCTGGTGGCGCGCTTCATTGCGGGTCTGCCGCATGGCGCATACTTTTCCGTAGCTAATCTGGCGGCGGCCTCGATGGCCCCACCGGGCAAGCAAGGTTTTGCCATGTCGATGGTGGGCATGGGCCTTTCCGTTGCCACCGTGATCGGTGTACCGGCAGCCCAAGCCCTAGGCCAGGGACTGGGCTGGCATTCGGCCTACTACTTGGTCGTGGTCCTTGCAGCCTTAACGATGGTGCTGCTCTTTTTCCTCTTCCCGCACATGACGCGTATGCCGGAAACGGATATGTTCACCGAGCTCGGCGCGTTGAAGAACAGCCAGGTCCTGCTCACCGTGTTCCTCGGCACCGTCGGCTTTGGCGGCATGTTCGCCGTCTACACCTACATCACGTGGACCATGACGGAGGTCGCCGGCATGGATCCGAACCGCACCTGGATTGTGCTCATGGCCTATGGCATCGGTATGACTGTCGGCAACGTCGCTGGCGGTGCACTGGCGGACCGAAACCTGGAATTTGGCATCATCTTTGCTCTCATTTGCATGGTCGGTGTGTCCGTGGCCTTCTACTTCCTGGCCCACAACGCTTGGGCGGGCACGAGTGCCTTTGGTGTCTTGGCCTTCTTCGGCTCCATCCTCGTTCCTTCCCTGCAGTTGCGCTTGGTGAACGTGGCGGGGGATGCGCAGACCCTCGCGGCGGCCTTGAACCAGTCGGCCCTCAATATCGCCAATGCGGCGGGTGCTGCTATCGGCGGTGCGGTCGTGGGCGCAGGTTATTCCTATAACTCCACCGCCCTCGCTGGTGCGGGGTTGGCGGTGGCCGGCTGCATCACCTGGGTTATCACCATGTGGGACAAGCGCCGCCGCGGCCCTTCCGTGAAGATTATTGAACAGAGTTAGACTGGCCGGCATGAGTTTCACCATCGCCTCCGTCAACGTTAACGGCATCCGCGCGGCCTGCAAACAGCGCAATGAGAACAACCCGGGTATGAACGCGTGGTTGGAGACCACGCCGGCCGACGTCGTCCTCATGCAGGAGGTGCGCGCCAACCCCGAGCAGACCCAGAAGGCCCTGGCCCCAGCCCTGGAGGCCGGATGGAACCTGGTGCAGGCCGAATCCGCCGCCAAGGGCCGCGCGGGTGTGGGAATCCTATCGAAGCACGCGCTTGGCGACGTCGCCGTGGGCTTCGGCTCCTTCGCCGAATCCGGCCGCTTCATCGCCGCCACCGTGGAAGGCGTGCGCGTGGCCTCTTTGTATCTGCCCTCCGGCGATACTGATTCCCCGAAGCAGGATGAGAAGTACCTTTTCTTGGATGAATTCTCTGAAGTTTTGGATGAGATGGCCGCGACGTATCCGGAGTCTGTTATCGGCGGTGATTGGAACATCTGCCACCGCGCCCAGGACTTGAAGAACAACAAGCCCAACGAGAAGAAGTCCGGACACTTGCCGGAGGAGCGAGCCTTCATGGACCGCGTTTTTGGCTCTTTCCCGGATGATGAGCCCCAGGAGAAGAAGGGGCTTGGGGACTGGCTCGGCGTGGTGGACTACGAGACCAAGACCGCCTGGGAGGCGGCCAAGGATCCGCAATGGTTTGACGTCGCCAGGCGCCTGCACCCGGAGGCCGAGGGGCCCTATACCTGGTGGACCTACCGCGGCCAGGCTTTCAACAACGACGCCGGGTGGCGCATTGACTATCAGGCTGCCACGAAGGCCATGCTGGAGCGCGCGCAGCGCACGTGGGTGGAGAAGGCGCCGACGGTGGAGGAGCGCTGGTCCGATCACTCTCCGCTTCTGGTGGAGTACAAGTAGCCCACGCCAAGTAGTGGTACGATAATCCCGTCTTAACGTCCTTTCTATTTCGCAGGAGATGCTCATGACCCGCGCAATCATCTACTTTGTCCTCGGCGCTATTCTGCTTGCCCTGGGTATCTGGTGGTGGACCATCGTCGGACCGTCCTTTGCCTTCCTTGGCCCGATCGTCCTCCAGGGCGTTGGCGGCGCGTTCATGGTGGCCGGTTTTGCCGTCATGATGGACGTCATTAGCCCGACCTCCCGCAAGATTTAATCGACGCAGCGCCTCCCCGGCGGAGGCGGCAGAGTAGAGTGATCAACCATGACTGACTCCACTTCTGCATCGACCTCCGCTTCTCGAGTCCTCTCTGGCATTCAGCCCACGGCGGACTCCTATCACCTGGGTAACTACCTTGGAGCGCTCAAGCAGTGGATTGACCTGCAAGACTCCCACGAGGCTTTTTACTTCATCCCGGACCTGCACGCCATCACGGTGGAGCAGAATCCGGAGGAGCTGCGCCACCGCACCGTGGCGGGCGCCGCGCAGCTCATCGCATTGGGTATTGACCCGGCGAAATCCACCCTCTTTGTACAATCCCACGTCCCCGCACACGCGGAGCTGACGTGGGTTTTGCAGTGCCTGACCGGCTTCGGTGAGGCCTCCCGCATGACCCAGTTCAAGGACAAGTCCCTCAAGCAGGGCCAGGACCGCACGTCCGTGGGCCTTTTTACCTATCCCGTCCTGATGGCCGCGGATATCCTCCTGTATTCCCCGCACTATGTGCCGGTGGGGGAGGACCAGCGCCAGCACCTTGAGCTCACCCGCAACCTGGCGGAGCGCTTCAACAACAAGTACGGCGAGGTCTTCCGCGTGCCGGAGGCCTTCATTCCGGAGGGCTCGGCCAAGATTTATGACCTGCAGGAGCCAACGGCCAAGATGTCGAAGTCGGGCGCAAACCCGAAGGGCATCGTAAACCTGCTCGATGCTCCCAAGACCTCCGCCAAGCGCATCAAGTCCGCGGTGACCGATGACCTTGGCGTGGTGGCCTTTGACCGCGAGAAGCAGCCCGGTGTGTCCAACCTGCTGGCCATTCAGTCCGCGCTGACTGGCGAGAGCATCCCGGACCTCGTGGACAAGTACGAGGGCCAGGGCTATGGCCACCTGAAGGTGGACACGGCGGAAGCACTTGAGGCTTTCACCACTCCGCTGAAGGCTCGCTACGACGAGCTCATGGAAGACCGCGGCGAGTTGGAGCGTATTTTGGCCAAGGGCGCCGAGCACGCCACGGAGATTGCCACCCCGCTCGTGGACAAGGTCTACGAGGCGGTGGGCTTTCTCCCCGCGCGTCGCGGCTGAGTTGGCTAGCATGATGAAGACTGTGTAGAGGATTCTGTAACTTATTTCTGTAATTCATAAAAAGGGGAAAGCCTGTGGCGCCAACGACTCAACCCGATGAGAAGAAGACCGATGATTACGGCATCGAGCGTGCTTATGCCGATGAGCCGGGAGCGGTAGATAAGGTCCGCGAGAAGTCCGGTTTTATCGACCACATCATGAAGATGCTGGATCGCTACGGTAGCCAAGGCGGCAACCAGTTCGCGGCCGGAATTACGTATTTCTCGGTTCTTGCTATCTTCCCCATCTTCATGCTCACGGTGGCAGCCATCGCCACCGTGTTGGCCAATCGCCCCGATCTCATGCAACAACTGGAAGAGCAGATCGCGAACGCCGTGTCGGGCGATCTGGGGGATTCGATTACGGAGCTTCTCCATACCGCGATTGAACAGCGCGGTGCGATGTACGGCATCGGTGGCCTCACCACCCTGTGGTCTGGGCTCGGCTGGATGAATAACCTGCGCATCGGCATTTCGGCGATGTGGATGCAGGATCCGACTGACGCCCCGGGCAACTTTGTGACCAAGAAGCTCAGCGACCTGCTGGGGCTCATCGGCCTGCTCGTGGCCATGGTTATCGCCTTCGGCGTGACGGCGGCGGGCTCCTCCGGACTGACCCAAAAGATCTTCGAGTGGGTTGGTATCGAGTCCTTCCCAGGAATGGGAACGGTGCTGGTTATCGCCGGCATCGTGATCGGTCTCATCGCTAACTTCCTCGTCTTCTGGTGGATGGTGGCTTTCCTGCCGCGCACGAAGGTGCCCACCAAGTCTGGTCTGAAGGGCGCGGCTATCGGCGCTGTGATCTTTGAGGCCATCAAACAGCTGTCCACCGTCATCATGTCCTCCGCGGCAGGCAACCCAGCCGGTGCCGTGTTTGGCCCGGTGATCGTCCTCATGGTGGTCATGTACTTGGTCTGGCGCGTCGTGCTCTATGTTTCCGCATGGACGGCTACTACTGAAGAATCTCTCGAACTGCTGGTTCCGCCGGTTCCGGATCAGGCAGTCATCCGCGTCCGCAACGAGATCCGCCAGGGCCCGAACACGGGCGTGACCTTGGGCGCCGGTGCTGCCCTTGGTGCGGCCGCCGCGGGTGCGTGGGCCCTGCTGCGGCGAAAGTAGGGCGGGATGCTACCAGCGTCTTTTGCCCCGAACCTTTATGCGCACTTCACCCTGGATTCGCGCGCGACCTCACGCGAGCTCAGCGTGCAGCTAGCGGCTGCTGACGCCCACCTCGAAGGCCTCGGCTACCTCCCCGAGGACTCCGAACGCGAGGAACTCGCCGTTGCCGCCCGCATTCTCTGCGAGCCCTCGTCCCGAGCCAGCTATGACCAAATGATGGAATCAGGTGCTCGGCTCACGTGGGCGCAGCTCGATGACTACGCCACTACCGGCCGCTGGGGCGAGAGCCATCATGCTGCCACACCCGCCGCGCCTGTTCAGGACGCCCCGCGCGCTACTCCCGGTACCCGAGTGCTTTTGGCCGTCATCGACTACGTCATTGCGGCGATTGGTGTCTCCCTCTTGCTAAGCGTCGGGGTGTACAACTCCACTCTCAATGAGGTCTGGCTCACCAGTTTCTCGGGGATCATCACGGTGGCCTATTACATCTGCTTCGAAGTCCTAGTTGGGGCAACGCCGGCGAAGCTGATAGCTGGATACACGGTGCGCGATGTCACCACCCACAACAAGCTCACCTGGCAGCAGAGCATCAAGCGCAACTGGTGGCGCGTGGCCTCCCTCGTGCCGCTCATCGGCCCGCTCATTGCCTTCTTTGGTGCCCTGTACGTGGTGACCACGATTGGTCCGAAGAATGCGCTGCGCGGCCAGCACGACATTATGGCTAACGCCGAAGTAGTGAAAAAGTAGCAACCACTACGACCAGGAGAGCGACGAGCCCTGCCACGAGCCACCCAATCCAGCCCTGCGAGTCCCCAAAGGATGAAGACCCCGCAGTCGCCTCCGGGGTGGCGGGCGTGGACGGCGTGGTAGGAGCCGGGGTGGTTGGTGCAGATTCCGAGGGCTCCTCTTGTCCAGCCGCGAAATCATCCACAAGCCCTACGCCATCGCCGGGGCGGACGTCGGAGGCTTCGTCGAGAAGCATCTGCGCCTGCTCCCAAGCGCGGAAACCATGCTCGACGGTTGTATCGAGGAGGACCGCCTGCAGGCGGCGCCCGCCGCGATTAATCGCGCCGACGAAGGTATGGTGCGCGTCCTCGGTATAGCCCGTCTTGCCGCCGATACCGTCCGGGTCGTTGAGGAAGAGCCCATTGTCGTTCCACAGCTCATAACCGGGCATGTCACCCCAGCCGGGAAACTCCACGTGCTCGGTATCGACGATGCGCGCGAAGGTGTCGTTGGCAAAAGCCGCGCGGTAGATCAACGAGATATCCGCCGCGGACGTCGACATGCCTGCCGCGTCCAAACCGGAGTAGCTCGCCGCCACCGTCGAGCGCGTGCCAATCTCCTGTGCCTTCGCGTTGACTTTCTCCAGCGCCTTCTCATCCCCGCCAACAGCCTGCGCGAGGGCGTGCGCGGCGTCGTTGCCGGAAGCCATGAGTAGACCCTGTAAAAGCTGCTCCACGGTATAGACACCATCGGGGCCGAGGCCGACGGCGGAGCCTTCGACGGAGGCGTCGTCAAGCGTGGCGGTGATGCGCTGGTCCAGGGGCAGCTCTTCGATGACCACGAGCGCCAGCAGCGCCTTGATGATGGAGGCTGGGCGGTAGCGCCCGTTGGGATCCTTCATGGCGATGATTTCGCCAGTATCCAGGTCGCTAACCATCCACGCCGAAGCCACAACGTCCTTATTGACCCGAAAACCGCGCGGGGCTGTCACACCGCACGCAGCGCCCTCAACCGCGGGAAGGGGAGTGGGCGCTTCCTGGCCAGGTGCCAACCTCTCAGAGGTGGTCGTCGGTTCCTCGGGAACAAGGGAATGCGGGCAGGAGTCGGTATCCGGCGCGGTGGTGCGCGTGGGCGATGAGGACTCTTCCTCTTCTGCAAACGCGGGCGGCGTCGCGGCCAAGGCGAGGGCAGTGAGGATCGCGGGGACATGTTTCATAGCGTGCTTAATCCTAGACCGCGTCCTAGGATGATCCTCATGCATGACGCACCTCTGATTAGCCCCGAAAATAAAGACTCCGGCGCTGAGATTTTCGCCGGCCTGCCCAAGGTGACGCTCTTGGCGCCGTTGCCCACGGATGCTTCCACCCCAGAGGAGCTCCGCGCGGCCACGCACGCTGTTGTGCAGGCGCTTGCCAGCGACCACGTGGTCTACGCCGAGCTCCGCCTGCGCCCCAGTGCTTTCTCCTTCGGTGCCGCCGAGGCGCTCGCTGCAGCGCGGGAAGGACTCGACGTTCCCGGAATTGATGCTCGCCTCATCGTTGAGGGCGATGCCAATAGCTGGGATGTAGGCGAAGGCGTTGCCGGTGCTGCGCTGACAAAGTTGTCTGCGGCTGAGAAGCTCCGCGCAGATTTCATCCCGTGGGAGCGGGACGTTGCCTCCTATGAGGATGCCGTGGTGGCTGTGCAGGCGGGTGCGACACGCCTTGTGCACGCCACTGATCTTGTCGATGACTTCAGCGCTGATCTCGACGGCGTTCGCCCTGGCAAGGCATCCGCGTGGGTGCGGGATCGCCGCATCGCGTTGACCTTCGCGCCGCTGGAGGAGCTGCCCGCAGAGGAGCTGGCTGACCATCCTCTGCCGCTGCTGCAGCAGCTTGGCTTTACCTGCACCGTGGCAGGCGAGAAGCTCAGTGACGTTTTCCTGGCCCTGAGCGAGACCTTCGGCTATGGGCTGGAGGAGTTCTTCGATCTCACTATCAAGGCGATTGAGAACTCTTTTGCCAGTGAAGAAGACCGCCAGCGCCTCATCGAGCAGGAAATCCTACCCGCCTACGAGGAGCTAGCGGATCCGGAATTCGCGGAAGACGCTTCTGATGTGAACGCTTCCGAAGCGGAAGAAGACAGCGAGTCTTCCGAGTAAAAACTAGAAGCGGGAGAAGCGCTTCGTCAGCATTTCCTCCAGGCCCTTCCAGGACTCCGCGTGCTCGGTGTAGGGCTTGGAGGGCACGTAGCCTGCGTGCTCGGTGGAACCCAGCATGTAGCCCAGGTAGTCCTGGAAGCGCGGGTTCTGCAGCATGTAGGAGTTGATGGAGTCATCCCCGGCCCAGTCGGCGGCATCTGCGCAGACCTCGTAGCAACGGCTCATCTGGTCCGTATCAACGGATTCGGGGCCCTTTTCAATATCGCGGACAATGCCGTAGAAGCTGTACTGGTTATCCGGGTGAACGGTGACCTCGAGCTCACCAGCGTTCGCTGCGGCAACGACTTCCTCCCAGGTGGATACCTTTGCTAGGTCGTGGTCATCGTTTTCCATGATCCAGCGCACCAGCACCTTGGAGCTGGGGAAGGTGAAGATTTCGCCCCACTTGCCCAAGAAAACCGGCTTGCCGTCGAGGTAGGTGCGCAGGGTGTAGACCGTCCTCTGATCGGCGGTGATCTTCACCGGGTCGATGCCCGCGGCTGCCCAGGGGGAGCTGTCATAAGGATCGGCGGATTCTGCGGCGGCCTTGCGCTCTTCCTCGGCCTTCTTGCGGGCTTCCTCTGCTGCTTCGCTGGCGGCGGAGATGCGGGTGGCGGCGTTGGTGGTTGCATCCTGGGTGAAGTCAGAGGAAGGAACGACCTTGACCACCTTGTCGAGGTCTTCGATGACCGAGCGCCAGTTGCTGTGGATAACGCGGCCCACGCCGGACCACTCACTCATGCCCTGTTCACCGGCGTAGTGATCGGCTCCGCGGGCAGGGTTGCGCAGGATGGAGTGCGATGCGAAGAAGATGACGGTGTGTTCCGCGGCGCAGACCTCCGCTAGTGCCTGTGCAATCTCCAGGCAGCGTGCGACGGTGGACACGTTCTCGTGGCTGGGGCGGCCGGCCAGGTGCTTCGGCATGCCGATGAGGTCGTAGACGCGTTTCTTTTCTGGCACGACACGGTCCGCCGCTTGGGAATTAAAGGCTTCCCACTTCGGGTGGTCGAGCAAGTCGTGCTTCGTGCCGGATTCGAGGAAGCAGAGCATCTCGGCTTCGGTGTTAAAGAGCAGGACGGATTCGTCGTCACCGAGAAAGGCCTGCCACTCGGAACCGTTCTGGCGCCACTTTGGCGCCCATAGGGTATAAAAATCGCCCTCAGAAAGGGAGAGCTTGATGGGGACAATAGCGCGGGTGTTCATGGGCAAATAGTCTACCCTGTGGGCCTCCAGAAGCCTTTGAAAGCCATCCCCATGTTGTTGGTGCGCAGTGGATTGGTTTGCACGGGGCTGCCGGCCTCCACCATCTGCCCGTCACCGGAGTACATGGCCACATGCCCATCCCACACAACGAGGTCGCCGGGCTGCAGCTCATCCGCGCTCACCTGGCGGCCCACGGTCTGGCTTTCAGCGGTGCGCGGCAGTTCCACCCCAGCCTGGCGCCAAGCCCATTGGGTTAGCCCCGAGCAATCGAAGCTGCCGTTGCCGGTGCCGCCCCATCCATAGGGTGTGCCCAGCTGGGAGAGTGCGGCTTGCACCGCGGCCTGGCCTTGCGCGCTTCCTTTGCTATCAGAGGACGAGGACGTGGTCAGCGCGTGGCGTGCTCCGCCTTCCTCCTGCGGACCGCGCACTGAAGGGCGCACCGCGCGTTGTGCAATGGGCACGAGGGGCGCGGCCGCCTGAAGGAGCTCCCCGGCCAGCTGCTTTACGCGCAGCATCGCCTTGCCGACGTACTCCATTGCCAAGGCCTGCAAAGCCGAGCGGGCTGCGGCCTGTGTGGCTGGGTTGGGGATGAGCAAGCCCAAGGCTAAAGGCAGTCCGCGCTGGAGCAGCTCGAATCCCAGCCCGATGAGGTCCCTGACGGCCGCCGAGATGAGCCCGCGCGCGGAATCTAGCGCAGAGCGCGCCGTGGAAAGGTCCTCGGTGGCCTGGCGTGCGGTGGCGAAAAGCGCCCGCGGATCTCCGTGCGCTATCTCCGCTAAGGGCCCGGCAGCAGTGAGATCGGGCACAGTGGGCAGGGAGACATCGGGAAGCTGTGCCGGCTGCATCCGGGCGATGTGAGCGAGTGCTGACTCCAACATCACAGACCTCCACAGGCGCTAGCAAGAGCACCGTCAGCGTCCTCGGCCTCGCGGGCCATGCGGAAGCTGGAGTCCGCCACAGCTCCGGCATCCGCCCTGACCTGGGCAAGGCGGGCAGCGAGGTTTTCCATGGCGGAGTTAAATGCGCCGGTGAAGCCACCCAGAACGGAATCTATAGGTAACGCAGGAGGGGGAGTGGCGGAGGCTTGGGAGACGGTGGCCAGTTCGTGTGCCAGCCGGCGGGTGTATTCGGTGTCAATAGTGAATGTGTCAAAGCTAGTCATGCCTTTTTAGACTGCGCCGCCCGCTGATCGGTTCCCGGCGGATTCTTATACAGTGAAGGGCATGGATATCCACGTAGTAGACCACCCCCTCGCCGCCTCCCGGCTCACGCTGATGCGTGATGCCCGCAGCGATAACACCGCTTTCCGTGCCGCCCTGCGAGACCTGGGCACCATGCTGGTGTATGAAGCAGCCCGTGATTTGCCCGTCGAGCATTTTGATTGCGTCACTCCCGTCGCCACGGCGGAGGGCACCCGCCTGCAAAACCCGCCGATTATCGTGCCCATCATCCGTGCTGGTCTGGGCATGATTGACCCGGCCCTGTCCATGATTCCGGATGCCCAGGTCGGCTTCATCGGTATGGCGCGAGATGAGGAAACCCACGAGCCGGTGCCTTATCTGGAGGCCCTACCGGAGGATCTCAGCGGCCGCAGCGTCTTCGTGGTTGACCCGATGCTCGCCACGGGTGGTTCCCTCCTGCACTCCCTGAAGCTCCTTGCGGACCGTGGCGCTACCGACATCACGGCGATTTGCATGGTCTCCGCCCAGCCGGGCGTTGATGCGCTGGCTAACTCGGGCTTGCCAGTTCGCTTGGTCACCGCAGCGATTGATCCGGCCCTCAACGAGGACGCTTATATCGTGCCGGGGCTGGGTGACGCCGGCGATCGCCTCTACGGCCCCCGTAATATCGACCTGTAGCGAAACCGTCGGTCAGGGCAGACCGCTCAGTATATCTAGCGTGTGACCTGCCCGGCTAACTGAACCGCATGGTCTAGTTGTAGACTCTTCCCAAGAGGAAACCACGGAGGAGGAAGCAGTGATCTCGGACTACGTCAGTGAGTGGTTCAGCAACCACCGCGCGGAGGTCATCGCGTGGCGCCGCCATATTCACCGCCACCCGGAGACTTCCAATAACGAGGTGGAAACCACCCGCTTCCTGTCCCGCACCCTGCGCGAGTACGGCTTGGAGCCGCATCTTTTCCCCGAGACCGGCCTCATGGTGGACATCGGCCCCGATACGGAACTCGGACGCCTTGCCTTCCGTGCCGATATTGATGCGCTCCCCGTCACCGAGGTTACCGGCCTCGAGTACACCTCCGAGGTCCCCGGCGTCATGCACGCGTGTGGGCATGACATACACACCACCATTGCGCTGGCCACGGCCTGCGCCCTGGCGGACCTTAATCGCGAGCATCCGCTAGATTTCGGTGTTCGTGTCATCTTCCAGCCCGCCGAAGAAGTCTGGGTAGGCGGCGCCACCGATGTCATCGAGTGGGGTGCACTCGAAGGCGTGAACTCCATCTTTGCCGTGCACGTCGAACCAAAGCTGCGCGTCGGGCGTATCGGCGTTCGCGCTGGGGCGATCACCTCCGCGACCGATGTTGTGGAAATCAACGTCTCCGGCCCCGGCGGGCATACCTCGCGCCCGCACTTGTCGGCGGACGTCGTCTATGCGCTGGGCAAGCTGCTGACGGACCTGCCAGGTTTGCTCTCACGCCGCGTCGATCCGCGCACCGGCACCGTCTTGGTCTTCGGCCAGGTGAATTCCGGCTATGCCCCGAACGCGATCCCTGAGACCGGCTCTGTGTCTGGCACTATGCGCACGGCAGACATCGGAATCTGGCGGGATATGCAAACGCTCTTCTCCGAGTTGGTGGAACAGGTGCTAGCGCCCCTGGGTGTGGAGCATGAGCTGGTCTACCACCGTGGGGTTCCGCCCGTGCTTAATGACGACGTCTCTACCGCCCTCCTTGCCAGCGCTGCCCAGGCCATTGACCCGCAGGCTGTGGTTCAGGCGCCGCAGTCTTCCGGCGGCGAGGATTTCTCGTGGTACCTAGAAAAGGTGCCCGGCTCCATGGCTCGCCTTGGCTGCTGGTCCGGTGAAGGCGAGCAGCATGATCTGCATATGGGTGATTTGGCCCCCGATGAGCGAGCCATCGGCGTGGGCGTCAAACTCTTCGGCTCCGTGGCGGAGCAGTTTGCCAACGTGGAGGATTAAGCGCCTAAGCACTACACTGTGACAAGGATTTCCCAGAGTTCTTATAGGCAGAATTTTAAAAAAGGAGCGACAGTGTCACAGGAAGCCCCCCGCATCGTAATCATCGGCGGTGGCCCCGCAGGCTACGAGGCTGCGACCGCCGGCGCCAAGTACGGCGCGCACATTACGTTGATTGAGGAACAGGGCCCCGGTGGCTCCTCCGTTCTCTTGGACTGCGTGCCCTCAAAGTCCTTCATCGCTGGCGCCAACATTCGCACCGACTTCCGCCGCGCCGATGACATGGGCCTGAACCACCAGCTCAGCTCCTTGCAGCTGAGCCTGGAGGCCCTCAACGGCCGTGTTCAGGCGCTGGCTGCTAACCAGTCCCGTGACGTCCGTGCGGGCCTAGAGAAGATCGGCGTCAAGGTCATTGATGGGCGCGCTGCCTTTTCTGAGGATCAGCATGGCGTGAAGGGGGCAGCGCACAAGGTTGATGTCACCCATAAGGATGGCACCACTGAGACCCTCGACGCGGACCTCGTCCTCGTTGCTACCGGTGCCACCCCGCGCATTCTGCCGGGCGCGCAGCCGGACGGCGAGCGCATCCTCACCTGGCAGCAGGTCTATGACCTCAAGGAGGAGCCGGAGCACCTCATCGTCGTCGGCTCCGGCGTGACCGGAGCTGAGTTCGTTTCCGCCTTCGCGGAGATGGGCGTGCGCGTGACCATGGTGGCGTCCCGCGACCGCATTCTGCCGCACGACGACGCCGACGCTGCCGACGTCCTCGAGACCGTCCTGGCCGAGCGCGGCGTGGAGCTGGAGAAGAACTGCCGCGTGGAGACCGTCTCCCGTACTGAGGACGGCAACGTCGTGGTCAAGACCCAGGATGGTCGCGAGATCCATGGTTCCCACGTCATCATGTCCATCGGTTCCATCCCGAATACCAAGAACCTCGGCTTGGAGCACGTTGGTGTGGCTACCACGAAGTCCGGCCACATCGAGGTTGACCGCGTTTCCCGCACCAATGTCGCTGGCATCTATGCCGCCGGCGACTGCTCCGACCTGTTCCCGCTGGCTTCCGTTGCCGCGATGCAGGGCCGTATCGCTATGTACCACTCCCTGGGTGAGGGCGTGTCCCCGCTGCGCCTGAAGACCGTAGCAACCGCCGTGTTTACCCGCCCAGAAATTGCTGCTGTGGGCTTTACCCAGGCGGAGATTGAGGCCGGTGAGGTTGCCGCCCGCACCATCACGATGCCGTTGAATACCAACCCGCGCGCCAAGATGCGCTCGCTGCAGCACGGCTTTGTCAAGCTCTTCTGCCGTGCGACCTCCGGCCGCGTCATCGGTGGCGTGATTGTTGCTCCGACCGCCTCCGAGCTTATTCTGCCCATCGCGGTCGCCGTGACCAACCAGCTCACCGTGAACCAGCTAGCGGATTCCCTGGCGGTCTACCCGTCCCTGTCCGGCACCATCACGGAGGCGGCCCGCCGCCTCGTTGCCCACGATGACCTTGAGTAAAGACCTCGCTTAAATCAGACCCGGGTCTGATTTATCTACGGCCCGCTCTTATAAGCCCAGTGTGCTCACCGCATGCTGGGCTTCTTCCATGGTGAACTGCTCTCCGTATTCGCTGGTGAGCTGCTCTAACAATGCGGAGCCGGACATTGGCATGAGCTCCTGATAGCTCTCTGCTGCCTCGACGGCTTCGGCCATCCAATCAGCATTGACGGTGTCTACGGCGTATTGAGCTTGTTCTGGCGTGAACTTCTCCCCGTACTCGGAAGTCAGTTGCTCATAGAGCTTTGCCTTGGAAAAGGAGGAGAAATCGAGGTAACTCTCTGCGGACTCGAGCGCCTCGGCGTTCCAGTCCACATCCAGCTGATCCATTGCGTACTGCGCCGCCTCGGGTGAGAATTGCGAGCCGTATTCGCTCGTGAGCTGGTCATAGAGCTTAGCTTCGGAGAATGAGGAAAAGTCCAGATAACGCTTCGCCGCGCGCAGAGCATTCTTGTGTTCTGCGGGCACGGTGTTGTCATCGCTGCCGGTACCGCCTCCGGCGGTTTCCACGTCAACTACGGCGTGGTTGATATCGAGCGTCGGGGTGCTCAGCGCAGACTCCAGCGATTTGGCGGCAGTGACGCTTGTGCTTGGCTCCGGTGAGGCGGTGTTAGTCGGGTCATCGCTATCAGAACCTGCATTGAGGGCGATGCCGCCGAGCACGAATACCGCGACGGCACCCGCACCCCACTTCAGGCAGCCGCCCTTCTTTTTCTGTGGTGCCGGCTGCACCGGGGTTGGTTCCGGAGAGAACTGAGGAGCTGCATAAGGGTTGGGCATGAGAGAGAACCTCCTGCGTAGGTGAGGGAAGAGAGCTCGGCGGGGTGCCGAACAGCTCCTATCTTGGCAAGCCCACCGGACATCGCAGTAGGAAATTCGAAAGCCTAGGCGAAAATGAAAGAACTATGAGGTGGCATAAGCCGAAACCGGCGTGGCATTGAGGTCGAGGCTGACGGGCCGCCCCACCTGTGGGAAGGCACGCTGCGGGCACGCTGGACGTGGGCAGGCGGCGCAGCCAGGGCCGATGGGGGTCGCCTCAGAAGGGGAGAGGTTGAGCGCATCCGCGTAGACCACGCGATCCGCCTGTGCGATATCGCAGCCTAAGCCCACGACGAATTCTTTGCGCGGCGTGCCCCAGGCCTGGGCCTGGCCTTGGACGAAGCGCGCAATCCACAAGTAGGTGTGGTCATCGGGCATCGAGGCCACCTGCCTCGTGATGCGGTTGGGCGTTTCAAAAGCGCGGTGCACGACCCACAACGGGCAGGAGCCGCCGCTGCGGGCGAAGTGGAAAGCGGTGGAGGACTGGCGCTTGGAAATATTTCCTGCGCGGTCGGTGCGGATGAAGGAGAAGGGAACGCCTTGGTGGCCGGGTCGCTGTAACGTCGACAAGCGCTGCGCGGTGGTCTCGAAACCAGTGCCAAAGGCCGTCGCGATGACGTCGATGTCATAGCGCGTTTCCTCCGCAGTGGCGAGGAACTGGGTATAAGGCATGGTCACGGCGGCGGCAAAATATTGCGCGAGGCCCAGCGTGCCAATAGTCTGTGCTTCCTCGCCCGGCAATTCGGCGACGAGTTCCGCGCAATGCTCCGGGTAGGCCAGCAGGCAGTACTGGAGCGCCATTTCAAAGACGAGTTGGGATTCCGTAAGGCCCGCGCGCAGGTGCAACTCGCGGTCGTGGAAGGTGCGGCGCCGTGGTGAAGAGGAGGAGAATCGCGTCGTGACACCGAATTCATCCTGCAAGACGGAAGCTAAGCGCCCGCGGCGCAGGACTCGGTCTCCGAGCGAATCGGAGAGCTCCTCGGCGGCTATGTCGAGGCTATGGACGTAGTTGTGGGCGTCGTAGAAGAAGTCACGGACCGCTTCGAAAGGGCCGGGTTCGGCGGGGGTGTGTGCGGCGGCGTCGACAAGCCGGGGTAAAAGTTCGGGGAAGCGCCCGCTTAAGTCAGTAAGGGTGGCTTCGGAGGCTTCGGGGAAGAGCTGGCGCAGCTCGGCGAGAGCGCGCAGATCGCGGTCCCCTGCAAAGTACGTGGCGTCAACGCCGAAGCGCTGGGTCAGCTGCAGGAGGACGGTGACGGTGAGGGGGCGCTGATCATTCTCCAGCTGGTTGAGGTAGCTGGTGGATAGCCCCAGCTGCTTCGCCATGGCGGCTTGTGTGAGTTTGCGTTCCTTGCGTAGTGCGTGGATTCTCGCCCCCGCGTAGTGCTTAGTCACAGTCTGCTTCCTCCTAAAAGATTGCTCTAGCTGGGGATTCCACAAGTTTTGCAACTAACGCAAATCCCTGCAACAGATAGTCACAGTTTACACATGTGGCAGGTCACACGGGGTGGGGTTAGTGTGATGCCTATCGCAATCGTTGTTCTGGTCTAGGAGGGAATCCCGTTGATTAATCACGAAGTACGTACCCACAAGTCCGCCGAGGACTTTCCTATTGAAGAGCACTTGGCCTACAAGGTTGCCAAGGTAGCTGCCGATCCCGTCGAGGTTCCGGCCGAGACCACCGAGATGATCATCAACCGCATCATCGATAACGCCTCCGTGGCCGTTGCCTCCGCCACCCGCCGCCCGGTTACCTCCGCCCGCGTCATTGCGCAGGCCCACCCGGTGCAGGAAGGCGGCGCCACCATCTTCGGCGTGGACGGTAACTACTCCGCCGAATGGGCAGCCCTGGCTAATGGCACTGCCGTGCGTGAGCTGGACTACCACGACACCTTCCTTGCTGCCGACTATTCCCACCCAGGCGATAACATCCCGCCGATTCTCGCCGTGGCTCAGCACAAGGGCCTGACCGGCAAGGACCTCATCCGTGGCCTGGCTACTGGCTACGAAATCCAGGTTAACCTGGTCAAGGGCATCTGCCTCCACGAGTGGAAGATTGACCACGTGGCACACCTTGGTCCGTCCGTCGCCGCGGGTATCGGCACCATGTTGAACCTCGATGTGGACACCATCTACCAGGCCATCGGCCAGGCACTGCACACCACCACCGCCACCCGCCAGTCCCGCAAGGGCCTGATTTCCTCCTGGAAGGCCTACGCCCCAGCCTTCGCGGGCAAGATGGCCATCGAGGCAGTGGACCGCTCCATGCGCGGCGAGGGTGCCCCGGCCCCGATTTGGGAAGGTGAGGACGGCTTCATCGCCTGGATGCTGCACTCCCCGGAGCGCACCTACACCGTCCCCCTTCCGGCGGAGGGTGAAGAAAAGCGCGCCATCCTGGACACCTACACCAAGGAGCACTCCGCGGAGTACCAGGCACAGGCCCCGATCGACATGGCCTTTGCCCTCAAGAAGACCCTCGCGGAGAAGGGCCTGAAGACGGAGGACATCGAGTCCATCGTCCTGCACACCTCGCACCACACCCACTACGTCATCGGCACCGGCGCTAACGACCCGCAGAAGATGGATCCGAACGCCTCCCGCGAGACCCTGGATCACTCCATCATGTACATTTTCGCCGTGGCCCTGCAGGACGGCGAGTGGGACTACGAGACCTCCTACTCTGACGGGCGCAAGCACCGTCAGGACACCATCGACCTGTGGCACAAGATTTCCACCGTCGAGGACCCGGAGTGGACCCGCCGCTACCACTCCAACGACCTGGATGAGAAGGCTTTCGGCGGCAAGGCCGTCATCACCTTCAAGGACGGCACCGTCATTGAGGATGAGCGCGCGGTGGCCGACGCCCACCCGCTCGGCGCCCGCCCCTTCGGCCGCGAGGAGTACATCAACAAGTTCAAGAAGCTCGCTGCCGGCAAGGTCTCGGAGGAGGAGCAGGAGCGTTTCCTCGCTGCCGCGCAGAACCTGGAGAACCTCACCGACCTGAACGAACTCAACGTTCGCCTCACCGACGAGGCTATCGCCACCGCACCCGAGACCCCGAAGGGACTGTTCTAAATGGCTGGCCTATTTGGCTCCACTATCAGCAATGCAGACAAGCGCAAGAGCTTCCGCGAGGCACTGAACGCACCGGAAATTACCACTTTGCCGGGCGCCTTCAACCCGCTGACCGCGCGGCTTATCCAGGATCTCGGTGGCTTCGGCGGCGTGTACGTCTCCGGTGCGGTGCTGGCCAATGACCTGGGCCTGCCGGATATCGGCCTGACTACGCTCACCGAGGTGGCGCAGCGCGCTGGGCACATTGCCCGTGCCACGGATTTGCCGGTGCTTGTCGACGCCGACACCGGCTTCGGCGAACCCATGTCCGCCGCCCGCACGGTTGCCGCGCTGGAGGACGCTGGCCTGGCCGGCTGCCACCTGGAGGACCAGGTCAACCCAAAGCGCTGCGGTCACCTCGATGGTAAGGAAGTCGTGCCGTCGGATCTCATGGTTCGCCGCATTACCGCCGCCGTCAATGAGCGCCGCGATGAGAACTTCATCATCTGTGCCCGCACCGATGCCGCCGGCATCCACGGCATCGATGAGGCCATCGAGCGCGCCAAGGCTTATGCCGATGCCGGCGCGGACCTCATTTTCACCGAGGCCTTGTACTCGCCGGAGGACTTTGAAAAGTTCCGCGCCGCCGTGGACACCCCGCTGCTGGCCAACATGACGGAGTTCGGCAAGACTGAGCTGCTGTCGGCTAAGCGCATTGAGGACTTGGGCTACAACGCCGTCATCTGGCCGGTGTCCACCCTGCGCGTGGCCATGGGTGCTACCGAAGAATTCCTCCGCGACATGCAGGAGACCGGACTGCAATCCGAGGAGTGGCTCGAGCGCATGCAGCACCGCTCCCGCCTCTACGAGCTGGTGCGCTACGACGAGTACAACGCCTTCGACCAGAGCGTGTTCACGTACTCCAAGGACAGCTACAAGCCCACCTTTGACTAATCCCCCGGCCTAGCCCACACGCTAGGCCCCCCACTTAAGGAGAAACACCATGTCTGAAACCCCAGAGATCCGCAAGGGCCTGTACGGCGTTGTCGTCGACGAGACCGCCGTGTCCAAGGTTGTCCCGGAGACCAACTCCCTGACCTACCGTGGCTACCCGGTGCAGGAGCTGGCCCGCTACTGCTCCTTCGAGGAGGTTGCCTACCTGCTGTGGAATGGCGAGCTGCCGACCCAGGATGAGCTGGTCCGCTTCTCCGCCCGTGAGAAGGCACTGCGTCACCTGGACCGCCACCTCATCGACCTGATCACCTCCATGCCGAAGTCCTGCCACCCGATGGACGTGCTGCGTACCGCAGTCTCCTTCATCGGCTCCCAGGATCCGGAGGAGTACACCAAGGACTCCGAGCACATCCGCCGCACCGCGCTGGAGCTTATGGCGAAGTTGCCGACCATCGTCGCACTCGACATCCGTCGCCGCCGTGGCGAGGGATACCTCGAGCCTTCCCGCAAGAAGGGCTTTGCGGAGAACTTCCTGTGGATGGTCTTCGGTGAGGAGGAAGGCTCCCCAGCCCTGTCGCGCTCCGATATTGAGGCCTTTGATAAGTCCCTCATCCTCTACGCGGAGCACTCCTTCAACGCGTCCACCTTCGCTGCCCGCGTGGTGACCTCCACGATGTCCGATACCTACTCCGCTGTTACCGCCGCCATCGGCGCCCTGAAGGGCCCGCTACACGGTGGTGCTAACGAGGCCGTGATGAAGAACTTCCTGGAGGTCGGTGACCCGGCCAAGGCAGAGGAGTGGACGCTCAACAAGCTCAAGAACAAGGAGCTCGTCATGGGCTTCGGTCACCGCGTGTACAAGAACGGTGACTCCCGTGTTCCGACCATGGAGGCTGCCTTCCGCGAGCTGGCCAAGGATCACGGCCAGGAGCAGTGGGTGGAGATGTACGAGAAGATGGCTAAGACCATGTACGAGAACACCTCCATCAAGATCCAGCCGAACCTGGACTTCCCGGCTGGCCCCGCGTACCACATCTTGGGCTTCGACATCGAGTTCTTCACCCCGATCTTCGTGATGGCCCGCATCACTGGCTGGACCGCACACATCGTGGAGCAGAACGAGAACAACTCCCTCATTCGCCCGCTGTCTGCTTACAACGGCAAGGAGCAGCGCTCCGTTCCTCCGAAGCAGATCTAAGAGAAGCGGACCTAGTCAGCGTAAAACCAGCGCACGAAACTTTCTTCTCGTGGGCTGGTTTTCTTCTTTGTCCGACTATGTGCAGCGTGTGGATTCCTGTTGACATATAAGCCGATTCTCGCCCGCGTTGTCGCCTCGGACACTATCCTTGTCTTCGTATTGTTCCTATCTGAAAGGATCACTCCTAGTGTCTGATACCGCCCACAAGTCCTTCTCCAAGATCTTGGTGGCCAACCGCGGTGAGATTGCCGTGCGTGCCTTCCGCGCCGCCTTTGAGGTCGGTTCCAAGACCGTTGCAATTTATCCCAAAGAAGACCGCAACTCCTTCCACCGCGCCTTCGCGGATGAAGCCGTGCGTATCGGTACCGAGGGTCAGCCGGTCAAGGCTTATCTCGATATCGATGAGGTTATTCGCGCCGCCAAGAAGTCCGGTGCGGATGCCATTTACCCGGGGTATGGCTTCCTTTCAGAGCGTGCAGATTTGGCTCGCGCCTGCCGTGACAACGGCATCAAGTTCATCGGCCCCACGGCTGAGACCCTCGACCTGACCGGCGATAAGGCCGCCGCTGTGGCTGCAGCTGAGGAAGCAGGGCTGCCTACGTTGAAGGACTCGAAGCCCTCGACGGACGTCGACAAGCTGGCGGAGTACGCCAAGGACTTTGAGTTCCCCGTCTTCGTGAAGGCAGTGGCCGGCGGTGGCGGCCGCGGTATGCGCTTCATCGAGAACGAAGCAGAACTGAAGACCAAGTGCGCTGAGGCCTCCCGCGAGGCGGAGGCCGCCTTCGGCGATGGCAATGTTTACCTCGAGACCGCGGTCATTCGCCCGCAGCACATTGAGGTGCAGATTCTGGCTGACTCCCAGGGCAACGTCATGCACCTGTACGAGCGCGACTGCTCCGTGCAGCGTCGCCACCAGAAGGTTGTGGAGATTGCCCCGGCGCCGACGCTGGACCCGGAACTGCGATACCGCATCTGCGCGGACGCCGTGAAGTTCTGCGAGCACATCAATTACGAGGGCGCTGGTACCGTCGAGTTCCTTGTTGATGAGAAGGGCAACCACGTCTTCATCGAGATGAACCCGCGCGTGCAGGTCGAGCACACCGTGACCGAGGAGGTCACGGGCGTGGACATCGTGAAGTCCCAGATGCAGATTGCCGCGGGCCTCTCCCTGGAGGAGCTGGGCCTCAAGCAGGAGGATATCCACATCACCGGCGCGGCACTGCAGTGCCGTATCACCACTGAGGACCCCTCTAACGGCTTCCGCCCAGATACCGGCACGCTGACCCAGTACCGCTCGCCGGGCGGCGCGGGCGTGCGTCTCGACGGTGCAACGGCCGTCGGCGCGGAGATCTCCCCGAACTTTGACTCGCTGCTGGTGAAGATGACCTGCCGCGGTGTCACTTTCGAGCAAGCCGTGGCCCGTGCGCAGCGCGCGCTCAACGAGTTCACCGTGGCCGGCGTGGCCACCAATATCGGCTTCCTGCGCGCTCTGTTGCGCGAGCCGGACTTCGTCAACACTCGCGTGGACACCAGCTTCATTCCGGAGCACCCGGACCTGCTGAAGGCCCCGCCGGCTGTGGACGAATCTGGCCGCATCATCGACTACATCGCTGACGTGACCGTCAACAAGCCGAACGGTGAGCGTCCGACCACCCTGCGCCCCTTCGATAAGCTGCCGGATCTGGACTTTAACTCCGAGCTGCCGCGCGGTTCCCGTGACGACTTGCTGGAGCTGGGCCCGAAGAAGTGGGCAGAAAAGATCCGTAAGCAGGATGCTCTGGCGGTCACCGATACCACCTTCCGCGATGCTCACCAGTCCCTGCTGGCTACCCGCGTGCGCGGTACCGCTCTGGTCACGGCTGCTGAAGCCGTCGCCCGCATGACCCCGGAACTCTACTCCGTGGAGGCGTGGGGTGGTGCTACTTACGATGTCGCCATGCGCTTCCTCAAGGAGGACCCGTGGGTGCGCCTGGATCTGCTGCGTGAGGCCATGCCGAACCAAAACATCCAGATGCTGCTGCGTGGCCGCAACACCGTGGGCTACTCGCCGTACTCCAACGATGTGTGCACCGGCTTCGTGCAGGAGGCTGCTAAGTCCGGCGTGGATATCTTCCGTATCTTCGATGCGCTAAACGACGTCACCCAGATGCGCCCGGCTATCGACGCCGTCCTAGAGACCAACACCACCGTGGCCGAGGTTGCCATGGCCTACTCCGGCGACATGTGCTCCCCGGATGAGAAGCTCTACACGCTGGATTACTACCTCAAGCTGGCCGAAGAGATCGTCAACACCGGCGCCCACGTCTTGGCCATTAAGGACATGGCAGGCCTGCTGCGTCCGGAGTCCGCATCCAAGCTGGTCATGGCTCTGCGCAAGGAGTTTGATCTGCCGGTTCACGTGCACACGCACGATACCGCGGGTGGCCAGCTGGCTACCTACTACGCGGCGGCCCTCTCTGGCGCGGACATCGTCGACGGTGCCTCCGCACCGCTAGCGGGAACCACCTCTCAGCCATCGCTGTCAGCCATCATCGCGGCGTTCTCCAACTCTTCGCGTGACACCGGTATCTCCCTCAAAGCAGTCTCCGACCTGGAGCCCTACTGGGAGGCAGTGCGCCAGCTCTACCAGCCGTTCGAGAAGGGCATTCCTGGCCCGACCGGCCGTGTGTACCGCCACGAGATTCCGGGCGGCCAGCTGTCCAACCTGCGCGCGCAGGCTACCGCGCTGGGCTTGGAGGACCGCTTCGAGGTTATCGAGGACACCTACGCTGCGGTGAACGAGATGCTTGGCCGCCCGACCAAGGTGACTCCGTCCTCCAAGGTGGTCGGTGACCTCGCTCTGCACCTCGTGGGTGCTGGCGTGGACCCGGCTGACTTCGAGGCCAACCCCACCAAGTACGACATCCCGGATTCCGTCATCGCCTTCCTACGCGGTGAGCTCGGTACGCCTCCGGGTGGCTGGCCGCCGCTGCGCGACAAGGTCCTGGAGGGCCGCGCGCCTGGCGACGTTGCCGTCAAGCCCGTCCCCGAAGAGGAGAAGAAGCACCTGAGTTCGGATGATTCCACCGAGCGCCGTGCCTCCCTCAACCGCTTGCTCTTCCCGAAGCAGTTCGAGGAGTTCAACGAGTTCCGCCGCACCTACGGCAATACCGAGGCGCTGACGGATACCGTCTTCTTCTACGGACTGGAAGAAGGTAAGGACTACATTGTCCACCACTTCCCGGAGGGCTCCAACGACCGCGCAGACCTCAAGCCCATCACCTTGCGTCTTGATGCTATGGGTGAGCCGGACGAGAAGGGCATCCGCAACGTCGTACTCAACGTCAACGGCCAGATCCGCCCGCTCAAGGTTCGCGACAACAATGTGGAGTCCACCGTCGCCACCGTGGAGAAGGCTGACCCGTCCAACGAAGGCCACGTGGCCGCACCGTTTGCCGGCGTGGTGAACCCGACCGCCAAGCCGGGTGACGAGGTCAAGGCCGGCGACCAGATCGCCGTCATCGAGGCCATGAAGATGGAAGCCTCCATCTCCGCCACCAAGGACGGCACCATCGAGCGCGTCGCCATTGGCGCCGCCACCAAGGTTGAGGGCGGCGACCTCATCGCGGTCATCAACTAAAGGCCGACTTAGGTCATGGATGGGTGAGCAGCGTCATTCTTTGCGCTGCTCCCTGGTGGTTTTGGCGGTGGGATGGGATTCTTCCTCACTACATTGACCTAAGTCAGGAGGGCGCCTCGCAAAAGGCATCTGGCAGAAGGCATCTTTGGGTCCAAAAACGCCATCTGCACTGAGTAAAAGGCGTTTTCAGCCGTGAAAACGCCTTTTGACTGATGCCTTTTATCAGATGCCTCCCGCATGTCGATGGAGGCACGTAGACGTTGCGCGTTGCGAGGGGAGCGAAGAAGCTAGTCGCGTTTTCGCGAAGATACGTGCAGTGTTATACGGAAACCGTCGTTGTGGCCCGACTTGGATCCGCGGTGGGTGAGCAACGTCGCTCTTCGCGCTGCCGTAGGCGCGCCGCGAAAGGTGTCGAGTATAGTCGACACTTCTAGGGGAAATCGAGAAAGCGTCGAGTATAGTCGACACCCTTTTGCGGACTTGTGCTGCTAGAAGCGCTTGAGCATCACGTGGGCATCCGGGCGGCCCGGGACGTCGATGTCGACGAAGCCCTCGGATTCATACAGCTTGCGGGCGCCGGTGTTCTCCGGCTCAATCCACAGCGAAATAGCCGGGGCTTCCTGCGCCTCGGCGAGGTCGCAGGTGTTGCGCAGGAGGCGTCGCCCAGCGCCCAAGCCCCTGTAGCGGGACTCCACCGCAAGGAAGAGCTCGGGAATCTCCTCCGGATCCAGGTCGGTGGCCCACTGGGACTCATCAAAAGGATCGGCCTCTGGATTGCCGGTGTAAGCAGCACCCTTCGTTTCAGTGGTGTAGTAGCGCAGCCACGCGCCACCAACGGGCACGCGGTGGCTGGAGACGGCGATGACGCCGCCGTCGACATGGGGCGACCATTCGTCGACGTACAGCCCCACATCAGGCGTGTGGAAATCACCGATATGGGCGTCCTCGTCACCGAGGACATCGGCGAGGAAAAGAAGGCGGGAGAGGTAGGTACGGTCGTGCTCCTTGGCCAACCGTACGCCGAACTCGGAATCGTTAACGCTCATGCCTTCCGAGGCTACTTGATCTCCAGAATCGGCTCGCCCTTGTTGATCTGCGTGCCGGTGGACACCTTGAGGTCGGTCACGGTGCCGGATTTGTGGGCCTTGACGGGGTTCTCCATCTTCATGGCCTCGAGGACGACAACGACCTCGCCCTCTTCCACTTCCTGGCCCTCCTCGACGGCGACCTTGATGACGCTGCCCTGCATCGGCGCGGTCACGGTGTCGCCGGACACGTTTGCCGACGCCCCCTTGCCACGACGCTTCTTCGACTTCTTGCGCTTATTGCCACCGCCCAAGAGGAGGTTGCCCGGCAGGGCCACCTCGATACGGCGGCCGCCCACCTCGACGACGAACTTCTGGGCGGCCTCCTGTTCCTCGTCCTCGGGAGCCTCGGTGGTGTCGGTGTACTCAGGCAGTTCGTTTACCCACTCTTCCTCGATCCACTTGGTGTAGACCGTGAAATTACCGTCCTCGGCGGTGAAGGCGGGATCGGTGAGGATTGCTTGGTGGAAGGGGATAACCGTGGGCAGGCCCTCGATGCGGTACTCGGCTAGGGCGCGGCGTGCACGCGCAATGGCAGTCGCGCGGTCCGGGCCCCAGACGATGAGCTTGGCCAGCATGGAGTCGAACTGGCCACCAATGACGGAACCTTCGCGCACGCCGGAGTCCATGCGCACGCCCGGGCCGGAAGGCTCGGAGTACGTGGCGACGGTTCCGGGGGCTGGCATGAAGCCCGCAGCGGCGTCCTCGCCATTGATGCGGAACTCGATGGCGTGGCCGTGCGGAGCCGGGTCCTCGGAGATGGAAAGCTCGCGGCCCTCGGCGATGCGGAATTGCTCGCGAACGAGGTCGAAGCCAGTGGTTTCCTCGGTAACGGGGTGCTCGACCTGGAGGCGCGTGTTGACCTCAAGGAAGGAGATGAGGCCATCGGCGCCCACAAGGTACTCCACGGTGCCGGCACCGTAGTATCCGGCCTCGCGGCAAATGCGCTTGGCAGATTCGTGGATGGAGGCGCGCTGCTCATCGGTGAGGAAGGGGGCAGGAGCTTCTTCAACGAGTTTCTGGAAGCGGCGCTGCAGGGAGCAGTCGCGGGTGCCCATGACGACGACATTGCCGTGCTGGTCAGCCAAGACCTGAGCCTCGACGTGGCGGGCCTTATCCAGGTAGCGCTCGACAAAGCACTCACCACGGCCGAAAGCAGTGACGGCCTCGCGCGTGGCGGACTCGTAGAGGTCCTTGATCTCCTCGCGGGTGTGGGCGACCTTCATGCCGCGGCCACCGCCACCGAAAGCGGCCTTGATGGCAACCGGTAGACCGTGCTCGTCGGCGAAGGCCTCGACCTCCTCTGCGCTGGCGACGGGATCCTTGGTGCCCGGTGCCATGGGAGCGTCAGCACGCTCGGCAATGTGACGGGCGGTGACCTTGTCACCCAGGTCGGCGATGGACTTCGGGGAGGGGCCGATCCAGGTCAGGCCCGCGTCGATGACGGCCTGGGCAAAATCGGCGTTCTCGGAGAGGAAGCCGTAGCCGGGGTGGATGGCGTCGGCGCCGGATTTGGAGGCGGCGTCGAGAATCTTGTTGAAGTCGAGGTATGACTCTGCGGAAGTTTGACCGCCGAGTGCAAAGGCTTCGTCGGCAAGCGTGACGAATGGGGCGTCAGCATCTGGCTCAGCGTAGACCGCTACGGATGCGATGCCGGCGTCGCGAGCCGCGCGGATAACGCGGACCGCGATCTCACCGCGGTTGGCCACGAGGACCTTGGTGATGTTCTTGGTTTCAACTGCCACGGCAGGAACCCTCCTCCATTTTTTCTGATAGGACTGCGTACTATTCTTGCACACCAAAACATGAGGATACCTTCACATCTTGGTTTCGTGTCAAAAAATAAACCCGCACCAGCGTGGATGCGGGGTTAATTCGGTGTGTTCTTAACGCTCAACGGGCATTCGAACCATGTTGCCCCACTCTGCCCACGAGCCATCGTAGACGCGCGGGTTGTCGAAGCCGAGCAGGTACTTGAGTACAAACCAGGTGTGTGCGGCCTGAGCGCCGACATGCGAGTAGAGGACGGTTTCCGTTGCGGGCTCTAGCTCGCCATAGTTGACCTTGAGCTCGCTGAGCGCGCGGAAGCAGCCGTTGGGGTAGACCGCTCGATCCCACTCGAGGTTGATGGCGCCTGGGATGTGACCGTGGGTCAAGGTGGTGCCGTAGGCAGACTCACCAGTTCCGTTCTTGAGGGCAGCTTCGCCGCAGAACTCGTCTGGGCTGCGGGTGTCGACCACCGTGGCGGTGGAGCCGCGCAGCTCGTCGACGAAGATGCGGGATGATTCTTCGCGGGAAACCTCAGGGTAGGAGGAAGCGGTTGGGTCAGGGACCATAAACGAGGTATCGCGTTCCTCGGACATCCAGGCGTCCCGGCCACCATCGAGAAGCCGCACGTCTTCGTGGCCGTACAGCTCAAAGATCCACAGGGCGAATGCAGCCCACCAGTTGGACTTGTCGCCGTAGAGGACGACGGTGTCATCGCGCTCGATGCCCTTCGAGCGAAGGAGGGCTGTGAAATCTTCCGCGCCGATGATGTCCCTCGTTGTACTGTCGAGCAGTTCTGTCTGGACGTTGATACGGATAGCGGTGGGGATGTGGCCGATATCGTAGAGGAGTGAATCCTCATCGACCTCGATGACGTGGAGGCCGTTGATGCCCAGTCGCGCGGATAGCCACGGTGCGGACACGAGGCGCTCAGGGTGCGCGTACTCCTGGAAAGGGGGATTCGGGTCGAATTCGGCCACGGTCCACCTGCCTTTCTCGTTAAGGGGAAACGTTCGCTTCAACTCTAGCGTGCTCGGCCGAAAAGTGGTCACGGGGGAGGGCTCTTTGTGGTGTTGGATACATTTTTGTGCCGTAGGGTGCTAGCTCCCGTGCACTGGTTATAACAAGTGTGCAGGTCAGGGGCCACAAACTGCGTTAAGCTCGACTTTTATCGCATTTTGGCGTCGCTTCTTCAGGTGAGCGAACAGGCCTAACCTGGGTTATTTTAAGAAGTGACACTCATTAACCCCCTAGCGAAAGGGAAGCACTGTGCACAAGGCAATCGTCGTCTTCGAGGTCGAGGGCGGATCCGACAAGCAGATCAATGGACACCGTAAGGACACCATGCCGATCGTCGACTGCATCAAGGATGCAGGCTGGCACGCAGAGGTCGTGTTCTACCGTCCCGAGTGGTCTGAGAAGCTCTTTGAGTATGTATCTGAGAACTTCGATGCCTACATTTCCCGCGTGAACCCGGGCAACATCCCGGGCGGTGAGAAAGGCTACTTCGACTTGCTCACCAAGCTGTCCGACGCCGGCCTAGTCGGCATGTCCACCCCGTACGAGATGATGGCTTACGGCGCCAAGGATGCCCTGGTTAAGCTCAATGACACGGACCTGGTTCCGGCTGACACCGCCGCCTACTACGACGTCGAGTCCTTCCACAAGACCTTCCCGGCCTCCCTGTCCTACGGCGAGCGCGTGCTCAAGCAGAACCGCGGTTCCACTGGTTCCGGCATCTGGCGCGTGCGCCTTGCCGACGAGAAGCTGGCCGAGTCCGTCGAACCGGGCACCGCACTGCCTCTCGACACCAAGATCAAGTGCACCGAGGCTGTGGACAACCACACCGAGGAGCGCGAGCTCGGCGAGTTTATGGATTTCTGCGACCAGTACATCGTGGGGGACAACGGCATGCTCGTGGACATGCGCTTCATGCCGCGCATCGTTGAAGGCGAGATTCGTATTCTTCTCGTGGGCCCGGATCCGGTCTTCGTGGTGCACAAGAAGCCGGCTGAGGGCGGTGACGCTTTCTCCGCGACCCTGTTCTCCGGTGCTAAGTACACCTACCAGAAGCCGGAGGAGTGGCAGGAACTCGTCGACATGTTCGCTGAGGTCCGCCCGGTCATTGCAGAGAAGCTCGGTGGTGACAACATCCCACTGATCTGGACCGCAGACTTCATGCTGGCGGACGGTGAGAACGGCGAAGACACCTATGTCCTTGGTGAGATCAACTGCTCCTGCGTGGGCTTCACCTCTGAGCTGGACATGGGCATCCAGGAAAAGGTGGCGGCTGAAGCCATCAAGCGCGTGGAGGCCAAGCACGCATAAGCGTTTATTTTCGCGCTAGCCTTATCGAGTTTCCCCTGCCGCGGCAGGGGAAATTTGCATTTTCTTGGGGCTTATTCCCCGAGCCGGGCTGCCGGTGAGCGAGATCTCAGGTACGTTCGAAGGGGTAAAAATTGCGCCAGTGTAGTGCTGTAGCGTGCTGCGAAAATCGATGATTCTCCGAAAGGTCTAAGGAATAATGACGAACCCCAACCAGTTTGGTGAGAACGCCGACAACAGCGATAGCAACGTGGGCGATAACAGCTTTAACGGTTCCCACGGCGAGAACTCTGGGAACGATAACTTCGGTAGCTTTGGCGGCTACGGCAGCCCCCAGTCCAACAAGGATAGCTCGGCGTCTGGCTGGAATGCCCAGGATTCGAACTCCGGCTTTGGCTGGGGTGGCCAGGCAGGATACGGCGATTACTCCGAGAACTCCGCTGAGACTTCCTCGTTTGGTAGCGCCTCTTCCCAGGATTCGCAGCCGGACACTGACCGCGAAGCTAAGGACAGCACGTTTAGCGAAGGCTTTGCTTCTGCTGAGCCCGCATCCGAGTCCGCTAAGGACCAGGACACCCACTCCACCCAGGACTCCTTTGGCGCCTCCTATGCTTCCTACAACACCGATAGTGGTGCTGGCGCCGAGCATGCCGCTGAGTCGACGAACTCGAACCAGAGCCACAGCGACAACGGCTACGGCACTAACGGCTATGGCAACGACGGCTTTGGCGGTGGTGCGCAGACGGAATCCAACCAGGGCCATGGCTTTGGGCAGCAGTCAAGCAATGGTTTCGGTAGCCAGGCCTCTCACTCCAACTCCACGTCCGGTTTTGGTAGCTACTCCCAGCAGAACCAGGGCTTCGGTGCACAGGAGCAGCAAGGTTTCGGCTCCCAAGGACAGCAAGGTTTCGGCACCCAGGAGCAGCAGGGCTTTGGCCAGCAGAACTCGCCCTTTGCGGCCTCCCCGCAGAATCAGTACCCGCAGCAGGCTGCGCCGAATGGCGGTTCTTCCAAGGGCACGGGATTCTTCAAGGCGCTGTTTGACTTCTCTTTCAGCAACTTTATCACCCTGAAGTTCTCGTCCTTCATTTATATGCTGCTCGTCATTTTGTCAGCAGTCTTCTGGGTAGGAACGATCCTCTTCTCCTTCGCGTTTTTCGCTGATAGCGTTCTTTTGGGAATCCTTGCGTTCCTCGGTGCTGTGATCTTCGGCGGAATCACCTTCCTTTTTTACGTCATCCAGTTCCGATTGATCTTGGAGTTCTTCGTGGCAAACATCCGCACCGCGCAGAACACCGGCGATCTGGTTGCCAAGGCGGATGGCGATAAGGCTTAAAAGTCACTCTCCGCGCTGCTGTAGGGCAGACAAACAAATCCCGCGGCCTCAGTATTCGAGGTCCGCGGGATTTTTCTATGCAGGGGCCGCCGCGGTTTACGCGGCGAGCAGAGTGGCGTTGTTCCTAGCCAGTCGGGCTGGCCGAGCTGCTTAGTCCAGCAGCGCGGCGACGGACTCGGGGTCGGCGTCGGAAAGCATCTGGCGGATGCGGTCATACTCCGCGTCCTCACCGATGGCCTTTGCAGCATGGCCCAGAGCGGCAATCGCGCGCAGCACACCCTGGTTGGGCTCGTGGGAGAAGGGGACAGGGCCCCAGCCCTTCCAACCATTGCCGCGCAGGCGGTCGAGGCTGCGGTGGTAGCCGGTACGCGCATAGGCGTAGGCGGTGATGAAAGCGGTGGGCTCAGCACCCTTGTTCTTGTCTAGTTCCTGTTCCGCCAGCAGAGCCCAGAGCAGCGGGGAATCCGGGTGGGCGACGATTCCGGCGGTGAGATCGGAGGTACTGTCAGCACCCGGATCGGCGGGCAGCTTGATGGGCGGGGGAGCGAGCATATCTTTCATTTCCATGCCGCCCCACTCTAGCCATGTGGCGCCACGGCCACCAGAGGGGGCGAACCTTGAAAGGGGCGAACCTGGAAGGTTCGCCCGGAACTAGAAGGGCTCGCCCAGAATTAGTGCTGAGCCCAGAAATCGGAAACGTTGAGCCCAAAGAAATACAGCGCGCGGCGCAGCACTGGTAGCGAAAGGCCGATAACGGAGGAGGGATCGCCCTCAATGCGGTCGATGAACCAGCCGCCGAGGGCTTCCAAGGTAAAGGCGCCGGCGCATTCGAGTGGCTCGCCGGTGCGGGCGTAGGCCTCGATATCGGCGTTCGAAGCCTGGGCAAAGTGCACCGTCGTGCGCGAGGCTTCTACGAAGCGCTTATCGCCCCGCAGCACGCAATGGCCGGTGATGAGCTCCGCGGCGCGCCCGGCCTGCGCGTGCCAGCGCTCCACGGTGGCCTCGGGGGTATGGGGTTTGCCTTGGAGGGAGCCGTCGAGAAGCAGCATGGAATCCCCGCCCACCACGACGTCCTCGGGATAGTCAGGAGCAATAGCCTCTGCCTTAGCAGTAGCCAGCGCACAGACGATCTCGGCGGGCTCAGCACCCGCCAGGCGCTCCTCGATGGCCCGCTCATCCACGTGGGCCGGGGCGATGACGGGTTCCACGCCCGCACCCCGCAGGATGGACAGGCGGGAGGGGGACTGGGAAGCTAGAACCAGGCGCATGCGCTTAGTAGTAGCGGACGTTGCGGAAGGCGGACGGGTTGAATACGTCACCCGGCTGGCCCCACAGGTCGCGCTCGGAGTGGATATCGGCGGCCTTGGCGCGCGCCTCAGAGTCGAGCTGGCTGAGCACCGTGGACAGGGCCGCCACCTCAGCGTCGGTGGGGTTGCCGCGCAGAACGGTAAACAGGGAAGCGGTCATAGGGAAACCTCTACAAAACGATATTGCCGTGTTTCTTCGGCAGGGTTGGAATAATCTTGCGATCCAGCAGGCGCAGGCCCTCGATGAGGGAGCCGCGGGTGGCTGCCGGGGTAATGACGGAATCGACGAGACCACGCTCAGCGGCCTGGTACGGGGTCAGGTAGGCGGCGGCCTCCTCCTCGCTCAGCTCTAGCTCTGCGGCCAGTGCAGGGGCATCGGCCACTGAGATCTCGGCCGTCGGCCACGCATAGGACAGGTCCGCACCGAGTTCCTTGGAGCCGAAAGCGATGTAGCCGGTGCCGTGCGCGCGGCGGACGATGACACTGATCTTGCCTACGCTCGCCGCGGAGTAGGCGTGCACCAGCTTGGCCAGCGCTGCCTTCTCCACATCCAGCGCCGGGGAGTCGACGAACTCGATAATGGGGGTATTGAAGGCATCGCAGAGGCGGATGAAACGCGCGGCCTTAGCGGCAGCTTCCGCATCGAAGGAGTCGCGGTTGGCGATGATGCCCACGGTGCGGCCCTCCACGCGACCGAAGCCGGTGAAGACACCGCGCACCTGGGCGCCGAGCTCGAAAACATCCTCGCAGGTGGCGGTGACCACGTCGGCGAGATCGACGGCGCCGTCATCTCCCACGAGGGTATCGAGGGCGTGGTCGGCGTCGGTAATGTTCTCCTCCACAGAGCCCGCAACGATGGTGGCCTCGGTGCGGGGAGCGGCGGCACGGTTATTGGAAGGCAGGTAGGAGAGCACGCGCTTGGCGACGTTCACCTCGTGCTCCCCATCCGCCTGCAGGTCACCGTCCGGAGCAATGACGACATCCGACAGCGCGGCTACGAGCGAGGCCTCCTTGGAGTCCGCGTAGACTGTCGTGACCTGCGGGATGAGGCCGGAAGCGGTGGTGGCGCGGGCCAGGATGCGGGCCTGCATGGCGGAGGAGACAATGCCCTCCTGGGCGCGGGGCTTATCGCTGGCGACGAGTGCGACGATGGGCACGCCGGTCTTAATGGCCAGGTCATAAAGCTTGGTGACCTTTTCGCCATAGACCTCGCCCATGGTGCCGTCGAAAAGCGAGGCGTCCTGCGCATAGGCGCAGACCTTGCGGCCATCGACAGTGCCGAAGCCGGTGACGACGCCATCGGTGTAAGGACGGATGTGCTCGCGGCCGAACTCGGTGGAGCGGTGGCGAGCGAGCGCGTCGGTCTCCACGAAGGATCCGGCGTCAAAGAGCGCCTCGATGGCGCTGCGGGCCGCAGGAACCTCTCCCTGCGGCGCCCGGGACTCGGTGAGCTTGGCGCTCAGGTCCTCGATCTTGCCAGCGGTCGTCTTCAAGTCAGTCATGGGACACTAGTGTAATACAGTGCGTCTTCTGCACTACGCTGCGCTCGTTCCGAGCGCAGCCTAAAGCGGGATGTTGCCGTGCTTGCGTGCCGGGCGGGCCACATTCTTGTCCGTGAAGAAGCGCAGATTTTTGGCGATTGCACTGCGGGTTTCAGAGGGGAGAATGACGGCGTCGATAAGCCCGCGCTCCGCTGCCTTATACGGGTTGAGCATGTGGTCTTCGTATTCGCGCTCGAAGGACTTGGTCAGTTCAGCTACGTCGAGGCCCTTCTCGTGGGCAGCCTTGATCTCCTTGCGGTAGATAAAACCGACGGCGCCGGCAGCGCCCATGACCGCGATCTGGGCGGTGGGCCAAGCCAGGTTGACGTCCGCTCCCAGTCCCTTGGAGCCCATCACACAGTAAGCGCCGCCGTAGGCCTTGCGCAGGGTGACGGTGATCTTCGGAACGGTGGCTTCGGCGTAGGCGTAGAGCAGCTTGGCGCCGCGGCGCAGGATGCCATCGTGTTCCTGGTCGGCGCCGGGGAGGAAGCCGGGGACGTCGACCAGCATAATGATCGGGATATTAAAGGCATCGCAGGTGCGCACGAAGCGCGCGGCCTTCTCCGAAGAATTGATGTCGAGGCAGCCGGCGAAGACCTGGGGCTGGTTGGCCACGAACCCTACGGTGCGCCCTTCGATGCGGCCGAAGGCGGTGACGACGTTATCGGCGCGGTCGGCTTGGATCTCCAGGAAATCGCCGTCATCGGTGAGAGCCTCGATGATCTCCTTGACGTCATAGGGCTGGTTCGGGGAATCCGGGATGATGCTATCCAGCACGAGGTCGTCGACGGTTTCTTCGCCCAGCTCCTCGTAGGGCTCAACCGGGGTCAGCTGGCGGTTATTGGAGGGTAGGTAGGTCAGTAGGTCGTGTACCCAATCGAGCGCTTCCTCGTCGCTAGAAGCGGTGTAGTGCGAGGTGCCGGACTTATGCATGTGGACGCCGGCGCCGCCGAGTTCTTCCTGGCTGACTTCTTCACCGGTGACGGTCTTGATGACGTCGGGCCCGGTGACGAACATCTTGGACTTCTCATCCACCATCACCACGAAGTCGGTCAGTGCGGGGGAGTAGGCGTTGCCGCCGGCGCAAGCACCCATGATGACGGAGATTTGTGGGACGACGCCGGAGGCCTTGACGTTCTGGTAGAAGGTCTTGGCAATCCAGTCCAGGGACACGGCGCCATCCTGGATGCGGGCGCCGGCGCCCTCGTACAGTCCGATGAGCGGGCGGCCGGTGGTGATGGACAGCTCCATGATCTTGATCATCTTCTCGCCGTAGACTTCGCCGAGGGCGCCGCCGAAGACGGTTCCGTCCTGGGAGAAGATGCAGACCTCGCGGCCGTCGATGGTTCCCCAACCGGTGACGATGCC
The DNA here is from genome assembly GCF_030215295.1 of Corynebacterium sp. UMB6689. Classification (NCBI taxonomy): domain Bacteria; kingdom Bacillati; phylum Actinomycetota; class Actinomycetes; order Mycobacteriales; family Corynebacteriaceae; genus Corynebacterium; species Corynebacterium sp. UMB6689. Next base: position 167,017 of record NZ_JASOLS010000004.1, read on the forward strand.
ATCGGTCAGCGGGCGCTTCTTGCCCATCCCGAAGTCCGTGGTGCGGTGCACGGCGAGCATGTCGGTCTCCACGAAGGAGCCTTCATCGAGGAGGTAGTCCAAGCGCTCCCGGGCTGTGAGGCGGCCCTGGGCGTGGACCTTGTCGTGGGCTTTTGCACCCATGGGCTGCGCCGCTGCTTCGCGACGCCTCTTCAGTTCAGCGATCTTGCCTGCGGTGGTGTCGGCGCTCAGGGAGTCAAGCTCCGACAAATGTGAGGAAATAGTCATGTTTCGACAGTGTAGAGAAGTTTTGTATAGGAATGTATAGCGGCGCGCGGGTGATTTCCCTCACAGCCCGCGTTTGTGCAGGTAGGTGGGATGAAAAAAGGTGAGGGTTTCCTCGGGAATGGTGTGTCGGGCACATGGTTGCCAGTGTAATTGGCGTGGTATTGGTGGGATTGGCTGGTGCGGGTAAAAGAAAAGCCTCGCTCCCCGGAGGCGGGGGCGAGGCTTGAGTTAAGCGGCTTTATCTGGAGCGTCGGCTAGCCAGCCGAGGTTGTAAAGGAAGAGTTCAACCTCTGTGAGATCCTCTTCGCTGGGAAAGGAGTTGGTCAGCGCCGCGTAGGACTCTTCGATGTCGGTGCGGGTGGCTGGGACAAGGCCGTGCTTGTGCAGATCTTCGGCGATCTGCGATACCAGCGGCGCCGGGTGCACCGTGTCAAGGTTGATTCCGGTGGCACTCTTGAATTCGTTAGTGATGGCGGAAAGGAATCCGGTCAGGGTATTCATTTGGCTCACCTCTCTATTTCTTGTCGTAATGATGCGGCCGTCCGCATCATGGGGTTAAACCAACTATATAGGTAAAGTTCTCTAAAAGCTAGCTTTCGTTCACGGCGAGTTAACTTTCAGTTAACCTAGCGCGAAATATGAGGTGAGAAACGAGCGCCTTTTAAGCCTCAATGGGCAGCCAGGCGTAGCCATAGGGCCCGAGCTCCACAGGGCCTAGGTCGACGGTCTGATCCGTGAAGTTGTGCAGGCACAACAACTCACCGCGCTGGAATCCCAGAACGCCCGTCTGACCGGTTTCCACGGCTTCGAAAGGTGCGGTGCCGAGTTCCGGATGTGCCTTACGCTGCTGGATTAGACCGCGGAGGCGGTGGAGGAGCGAGGAGTCGTCGGCAAGCTGCTCTTTCACTGAGACCCCTACGCCGCCGACGATGGGACGGCGCGGGTGAGCGGATGTAGTGAAACCTGCGCCCTCACCGGGCTCCCATTGCATGGGCGTGCGCACGGCATCGCGGTCGGGCAACTCGGAGGCATCGTTCATGCCGATTTCATCGCCGTAATACAAAAAAGGCGCGCCCGGCAGCGTCATGAGAAGTGAATAAAAAAGCTCAATCTTGCGGTAATCATTGCCCAACAGTGGCGCGAGGCGCCGCGCGATGCCCACGTGGGCGCGCATCTGCTCATCCGGCAGGTAGTGCTCGTACATGATGGCGCGCTGGTCCTCGTCGACCATTTCTAGGGTCAGCTCGTCGTGGTTGCGCAGGAAGGTGCCCCACTGACAACCCTGGGGAAGCTCCGGAAGCTCCGCCATGATGTCGTAGACCGGTGTGGCGTCCCCCAGCGCGAGGGCTTGGTAAAGCCGCGGCATCACTGGGAAGTTGAACACCATGTGGAAGCGATTGCCCGTGCCATAAAACTCCATGGTTTCTTCGGGCGGCTGGTTAGCCTCCGCGATCATGATGGCCTCGGGGTAATTCTCGTCGATGAAGGCGCGGACCTTCTCCACAAACTCGACCGTCTCCGGCAGAGACTCGCCGCCCACCCCATCACGCTCGTACAGGTAGGCGATGGCATCGAGGCGGAAGCCGTCCACGCCCTTATCTAGCCAGAAGGAAAGAATCTTGAATACTTCCTCGTGGACCTTCGGGTTGTCGTAGTTTAGGTCCGGCTGGTGTGAGTAGAAGCGGTGGAAGTAGTACTGCTTGCGCTCCGGGTCCCATGCCCAATTCGAGGTTTCCGTATCGGTGAAGATAATGCGGATCTCGGGGTAGCGCAGGGGATCATCGCCCCACACGTAATAGTCGCCGTAAGGGCCTTCCGGATCGGTGCGGGAGGCCTGGAACCACGGATGATCGGTAGAGGTGTGGTTGAAAGCCAAATCCGTCATGAGGCGCATGCCACGAGCGTGAAGTTCGGTGACGAGCTCGTCAAAGTCTTCCATCGTGCCGTAGTCAGGGTGAATGGAGTAGTAGTTGGCGATGTCATAGCCGTCATCGCGCAGCGGGGAAGCATAGAACGGGGAGAGCCACAGGCAGTCCACTCCGAGCCACTTGAGGTAATCCAGCTTCTCAATAACTCCACGTAGCGTGCCAACGCCTTCGCCGTGGGTGTCCTTGTACGAGCCCACGAGGGCCTGGTAGAAAATGGCGTTATTGTGCCAGGTCATCGGAGATCCTTCCGTTTGGCCCGCCACAGCAGAAACTCCGCCAGGCACAGCGCGCCCGCCAGGAGCCCCGGCCAGATGGCGGGGGAGGGGTGAAAAAGATTGAGGACTGCTTGCACCAGCGCCAGGAAGGCAAAGAAGCCAACGAATCCCAGCGCGGTGTCCCATAGCAGTTCACGGCGCATTAAGCCTTGACACCTCCGGCGGTGAGGCCGGCGACGATGCGGTGCTGGAAGATGAGCACCATGATGATGAGCGGAACCGTTACCAGTGCGCCCGCGGCCATGGTGGCGGCATAGGGGTACTCGAAGGCCGAGGGGCCCGAGAAACGCGCGATAGCCACGGTCACCGGCTCAGTAGCAGTGGTGGATAGCTGCTTGGCCAGCATGAACTCGTTCCACGTTGTGATGAAAGCGATGATGGCGGTGGTAAACAGCGCGGGCGCGGCCAGGGGCAGGAGCACGAGGCGGAAGGCTTGGCCGCGGGAGGCACCGTCCACGCGGGCGGCCTCCTCCAGCTCCCAGGGCAGCTGACGGAAGAAGCTCAGCAGCGTGTAGACAGTCAGGGGCAGCGCGAAGGAGATATTCGGAATGATCATCGCGCGGTAGGTGCCAATCCACTCGAGGTTGCCAAAGAGCTGGAAGAGCGGGGTCACCAACGCGATGGCCGGGAACATCGAGGCGGCCAGGATGATGCCGGTGACGATACCTTTTCCAGGGAAGTCGTAGCGAGCTAGCGCATAGGCGGTGAACACGCCGATGAGGACTGCGACAGCGGTCGTGGCTAGGGAGATAAGCAAAGAGTTCCCCAGTGCGTTGAGGAAGTCATTGCCCTTGTCTGTTGCCAGTGCATCCCGGAAGTTGTCCAAGGTCACGTGCGTGGGCCACGGGGTGGTGTCGAAGGTATGGGACTTGTGCCGCAAGGCGGTGACAACCATCCAGTAGAAGGGCGCGAGCCCCCAGAACATGATGAAGAGGATGCCGAGGTAGTGGCCAAGCTTTTTCATGACTTCTTCTCCTTCTTCTGGCGAGCAGTACCGGAGATATCAGCGCCGAGGAAACGGACGAGGATGAACGCGACGGTGAAGATAAGCAGGAAGATGAGTGTGGACAGCGCGGAGGCTGAGTTGAAGTGGCCCTGGCGCATGTCTTCCACCACCAGCTGGGAAATGGTGGCCGTCGGCGCGTTGGAGGAAGCGGAGATCATGATGACCGGTAGGTCGTACATGCGCAGCGCATCCAGCGTACGGAAGAGGATGGCCACCATGAGTGCCGGCCGCACCAGTGGCAGGGTGATGGTGAAGAAGGTTTGGATACGCGAGGCGCCGTCCACGCGTGCTGCGTCATAGACATCGCGCGGAATCATCTGCAGGCCCGCCAGGATGAGCAGTGCCATGAACGGGGCGGTCTTCCACACATCAGCGATAATCACCGCGAGGCGGGCATAGAACGGGTCCGTGGTCCATGCGATGCGCGAGCCGATGAGCGCGTTAACGATGCCATCCGGTGCAAACATGAACTGCCATAGCTTCGCGGTGACTGCGGTGGGAATGGCCCAGGGAACCAGCACCGCCGCGCGCACGAGGCCGCGACCGCGGTATTCGCCGTTCATCACCAGCGCCATGAACATGCCCAAAATCGTTTCCAGGGTCACCGTGACCACGGTGAAAAAGAGCGTGATCTTGAGCGCTGGCCAGAAATCAGTAGCGATGACGCCATCCGGGCATGCGGTGGCCTGGCCGGTGGCAGACATACAGCGATTGGTGATCCAGTACAGGTAGTTCTCGAGGCCTGCGAATGCGCCTTCCTCGAATACACCCGTGGTCGGGTTAAGCCGCTTGTTGCCCTGGAAGGACAACATCACAGCGCGCACGATGGGATAGCCGATGACCACGGCCAGCGCTATCAGCGCCGGCGCGATGAGCGCAGCAACGCGCAGATACTGTCTGCGGGGCTGCGCGGTAGGCGGTGCTCCAGCCATGCGGTGCCTGCCTTTCTGATTTATAGGGGAGGGGGTTATCGGGGGTTGGGGAAAATCATAGCGGGTGGCGTAGACATCCTCTGGACATCCTCTGCGCGCGAGCACCTTGATGCCCATTGGTTTAAATCCAGATCAAAGAAGGAGGCGCGGGCAAGTCACGTGGACTTACTCGCGCCCCCATTTCACGCTGGGAAGATTAACCCTGGGAGGCTGCCTCGATGGCGGCCTTCATGTCCTTCGTAGCGTCATCGACGGACTTGTCAGCGGTCAGAGCCGCGTAGGCGTTATCCTGCACGGCCTTGGAGATGGCGGTGTAGAACGGGGAGACCGGACGCGGCGCGGCGTTCTCCAGGGATTCCTTCAGAGCCGGAAGGTACGGGAACTCCTCGACGAGGGACTCATCGTCGTAGATGGAGGCCAGCACCGGCGGGAAGGAAGCCTCAGCGAAGGACTTCTGGTTCTCCTCGTTGATGATGAACTTCATGAAGTCCAGGGCCGTAGCCTTGTGCTCGGAGTTGATGTTGATGCCGTTGTTGTAGCCACCGAGGGTGGAGACACCGACTCCGTCCTTGCCCACCAGCGGCTGGACTTCAAACTTCACGCCAGCCTCTTCGGCATTGGTGTACATGTACGGCCAGTTGATGGCAAAAGCGGTCTTGCCCTCAGTGAAAGCGAGGTTGGTCTCCTCCTCCGTTGTGGCGGTGGAGTCCTTGGAGATGGTGCCGTCTTCGTAGGCGTCGACAAGCGCCTGCAGGCCTTCCTTGGCCTCGTCGGAGTCAACAGCGATGTTGCCCTCATCATCCAAGATGGAGCCGCCCCAGCCCTCGATGAAGCCGGCGGTGTTGACGGTGAGGCCCTCGTACTGCTTGAGCTGCGTGGTCAGGCAGGAAGCATCATCCTTGAGAGCCTCGCAGGCAGAAGCGATGTCTGCGAACTTCTCCGGAGCCTTGTCCGCCAACTCAGTGTTGCGGAAGAGCAGCTGGCCGTTGGTGTTCTGCGGCAGCGCGTAGAGGGTGTCGTTGTAGGTGGCGGACTCCACGGTGGGCTCCAGCAGTCCGGAGGTGTCCACCTCAAGGTCACCGGTTAGCGGTGCCAGCCACTGGTTAGCGGCGAAGTCCGCGGTCCAGACCACGTCCAGCGCCATGACGTCGTAGTCGGAGTTGCCCGCCTGCAGGGACTGCACGAGGGTCTCGCGCTGAGCGTCGGCCTCGCCGGCGAGCTCCTTGAGCTCGACCTTCTCATCTGGGTGCTCGGCGTTCCATGCCTCGATGATGGGCGTGATCTTGTCGGTATCGTTTTTGCCCATGGCGAAGGTGATGGGGCCGCGGCCGTCACCATCAGTCGAGGAGGCATCGGAGCCAGTGCTTGACGACGATCCCTCGTCGCTCGAGGAGCAACCCGCCAAGGTCAGTGCGAGTGCAGCGGTGGTGACGACAACGCCGCGGCGGACAGAACGCAGCGAGCTGGGGAGGAAGGGCTTCTTCATTGAATATTCACCTTTCGGAAAACTTCTGATGACTACAAAATAGGGGATCATCCCCACACTGCACGTGGTTTTGGCTTTTAATTCACTTCAAACGGGGGTGAAATCACCCCTGTCCGTGGTGTTTCTTAAGCCTCAATACGCTGGCCGGTCTCCGGATCGAAGCGGTGAGCCTCGCGGGGGTTAAAGGTCAGCACGACGTTCTCACCACGCTGCGGAACGTTGTCGCTCGCGCGGGCGACGAAGCGCTGCTCGCCCACCATGACGTAGACGAAGGACTCAGAGCCCAGCTCTTCCACGAACTCCACCGTGCCTTGGAAGCCAATCGGCCCCTTATTGATGAACATTTTTTCCGGGCGAACGCCGACGCGTCCGCCGTTGTAGTCGAAGATGTTCATCGCGGGGGAACCGATGAAACCGGCGACGAATTCGTTAGCGGGAGCGTCGTAGAGCTCGCGCGGTGGCGCGACTTGCTGCAGAACACCGTCCTTGAGCACGGCCACGCGGTCACCCATGGTCATGGCCTCCACCTGGTCGTGGGTGACGTAGACAGTGGTGGTGCCGAGACGCTGTTGGAGGCTGGCCAGCTCCGCGCGGGTTTGCACGCGCAGCTTAGCGTCGAGGTTAGACAGGGGCTCATCCATGAGGAAGGCCTTCGGCTCGCGCACGATGGCGCGGCCCATGGCCACGCGCTGACGCTGACCACCGGAGAGGTCTTTGGGCTTGCGCTGCAGGTACTCCGTCAGCCCAAGGGTCTTCGCTGCTTCTTCTACTTTGGCTTTGATTTCAGCCTTGGGCATCTTGGCCAGCTTGAGGGCGAAGCCCATGTTCTGGGCAACGGTGAGGTGCGGGTAGAGCGCGTAGTTCTGGAAGACCATGGCGATATCGCGATCGCCTGGCTCAAGGCCCGTGACGTCTTTGCCGTCAATAAGGATGCGGCCGCTGGAGACCGGCTCCAGCCCCGCGAGGGCGCGCAGGGTGGTGGACTTACCGCAGCCGGACGGGCCGACGAGGACTAGAAACTCGCCGTCCGCAATCTCGAGATTGAGGTCTTTGACCGTGGGGTTCTCGGCACGGGGATAGGTGATGCCGACGTTCTCAAAAGTGACCTTTGCCATGAACTCACACTAGCATCCGGCGGCACGTGCATTAGGCTGGAATTTGTTATGAAGAAGTTCGCTCCACTCCTCGCACTGCTCTTGGTCGGTTGCTCCAGTACGGAATCCGCCGAGTCCTTTGCGCCACTGACAACCGTTTCTACTGGGACTGCTGATGCGTCTTCAGCGCCTTCGGAGACTACGACGGAGTCATTGACCTCCACTACCAAATCTTCTTCGGAAGAGCCTTCCCCGACGATGCCCTCGAAGGAGTCCGCGACATCGCCGACGACTTCGGCTGCAGAGACGCAGCGCGATACCGTGTTCCGCGCTATTTTTGCCGATACTGTCGACGCGTCTGACGTCCGCTCGCAGTTGGTGGACAATGGCCACGTGAATCGCTCCACCATGCGTGCCAGCATGAAGGGGATGGGCCTGGATGTCTCGGATTCGGAATTGCAAGAGTACGGCGAGTGGGTTTGTGAATGGGTTACCCCAGCAACTCGCTATGTGCTGGTGACTGAAGGGAAGCCGGACAGCCTTGGGGCACAAGACCGCGCTGATTACGACAAGTTGATCGGGGATACTGTTTCTTTCCTGGCAGATACGCGGCAGATCACCGTCACGCCTGAGCAGGTCACCCATGCGTTGCCGCAGGCGGTGCTGACTACCTGTCTTGACGATGCTACTGCCCGCACAATTCTGGCCAATCCGGATTACTTTTAGTTACTTCGAGGCGGCAGTGATCCGGCGGGTAACCTAGGGTGCATGACTGCACTTGATATGGACCGAATCCGCGAGGCGCTGAGCGAAGACTTCGCTGTTATCGATTACACCGAGTCCACTGGCTCCACCAATACCGATCTCATGCAGGCCGGCAAGGTGGCTGATGGCACCGTTTTGCTGGCTAATGAGCAGGTTGCCGGTAAGGGCCGATTGGGCCGTCAGTGGGTGAGCCCGGCTGGTTCGCAGCTCATCTTTTCCGTTCTCATCCTTCCGGATTCGTTGGATCACCTCGGTACTTTGCCGCTAGCTGCCGGCTTGGCCGTGACTGATTCCGTAGAGGGTGCGGTACTCAAGTGGCCGAATGACGTGCACATCGATGGTAAGAAGCTGTGCGGTATCCTCGCCGAGGCTGGTCCAGTGGGCGAGGCCTTCAAATCTGCTCCGAAGACGGAAGTTTCCAAGGCTGAAATCAACAAGGCAGAGATCAACAAGGCAGAGATCAACAAGGCAGAGATCAATAAGGCAGAGATTAATAAGGCAGAGATCAACAAAGCCGAGGTCAGTAAAGCTGAAATCGCCCCCAAGACCCAGTCTGCGAACCCGCCTTCAGCCCGCGTGGTCGTGGGCATGGGCATCAACGTCACCCTGACCCGCGAGGAACTGCCCATCGAGGCCGCGACATCGCTCGCGCTCGAAGGCCTTGAGACCGACCGCACGCAGCTGGCCATCACCGTGCTGAAGAACCTGCGTCGCCGCATTACCCAGTGGGAGCAGCAGGACCCACAGCTTTTGGCTGATTACCGTAAGGTGTGTTCTTCCATCGGGCAGGAAGTCCGCCTCGAAGCCCCGGCCGGCGACGTCATCGGCACCGTCGAGGGCGTGGCCGATGATGGCCGCATCAACGTTGGCGGCGAGTATTACTCCGCGGGTGATGTCATCCACCTGCGCCCGGCTGATAATTAGTCGCCCGCGCTGCGTGGCGTCTAAGCGTCGACCGGCGAGGCCCCATAGAAGACGCCGTGCTCGACACATGGCGCTATTCAAAAGGCGTCTGTCAGAAGGCATCAGTCAAAAGGCGTCTTTGGGGGCAAAGACACCTTTTGGACGCCTCCACATGGCGTTTTCAGGGGCAAAGACGCCTTTTGACTGACGCCTTTTAGGAAATGCCATGTGCGAAGCCTTGGCTGGGCCTGCAAGGCCTAGGACGTGACGTCCTCTTGCCTGGACGGCGGGAGCAGGCAGGTACCATGAGCCCCATGAACCTCATGCAGATGGGCCGCGGCGAGGTAGTGCGCGCGGACATGACCGCCCCATTTCGGACGCTGCTCTTTCCTTTTCTAGAGCTCATCGTGATTACCGGGGTGTGCTGGATTGCCATCGGCTGGTGTGACTATAACGGCATGGACTTGGCGCTTCGCAATGGCTTAGTAGCTCTATGGGCCCTGCTTGCTGCCTGGCGCTTCATCGTTCCCCTCGTCAAGGCCCGTCGTAAGCGCTTCATCGTGACCAACCTGCGCGTCATCGCTCGCGAAGGCAAACGCGTTGATTCGATCCCGCTCACGGATATCCGTGGTGCGCGCCGCCGTCGCGGCGGGATTTCGCTGGCACTGCACGGATACGAAAAGCCGATGTATTTTCCATCCATCCCCAAAGCCAAACGCGTCGAGGATATCCTCAACGAACAACCGGTCTGGGGTTAGTCCTTAATCTCCGTCGTGTGTAGCTGCTGGTCCAAGTCATCAGGGGCCAGGTTGGCGGAGCGGAACTCGTGGGTCAGCGGCAAGCGCAGATCCAGGTCCGTGCCAGGGCAGAGCTCAATGGTGGCCTCATCCACCGTGTAGTCCAGCACGTGCCCGCCGGAGGTGCGCGCAGCGTCAATAAAGTGCACGTGGCAGCCCGGCACCGAAATACCCTTCTCAAACACCGGTGTGCGGAAACCACCGATGATGCCTTCGACGTTTTCAAAGCGCAGTTCCTTATCGCCGCCCACGGCCTGCGCCATCGGCGGATAAGGCTTGCTCTGCTTGACCACCGTGCGGGTAACCACGTTGCTGAAGCGTCCGGTGATGCGCACCGCGTACATGTAGTTGGCGGAAGGCTCGACTTCATCGATGAAGGCCGAAAGCTCCTCGCGCTTCAATCCCTTGGGCGCGGCCACCTTAATACGGGGGACGAAGTTCGTGGCCACCGCGAAGGGGGTTCCCTGGTCCAAGTCCGCTACCGTCGCGGTGCCATCGCCGCGTAGCTGGTAGCACACGCCGTCGAGGATAATCATCTCCCCATCCAGCGCATCGAAGGTGCCGATGCCAAAATTGCCTTTGCCCAAGAGCTCGCCGATGGTCATTTCGCCGTCGTAAATGCCATCCAACAGCGCGGTCATGAGGGAGTTCTGAAAGATGGTATGCCGGACGATCATGGCCCCAAGGCTAGTATTGAAAGGGTGAGTGAACAACACAAACCCCTCGTTACTGTTTATGGAGACGGCCAGCTTGCACGCATGATGCAGCCGGCCGCCGCAGAGCTCGACATCAGCTTGCGCGTGCTGGCCTCCGCGCCAGACAAGTCCGCCGCACAGGTGATCCCGGATGTGGTGCTCGGTGACTACCACGATCTCGACGTGCTCACCGCCGCCGCGGAAGGCGCGGATGCAATTACCTTTGAGCACGAGCACGTCCCGACGGAGCACGTCGAGCGTCTTATCGCCGACGGCCTCAACGTCCAGCCCCAGCCTTCCGCTCTCCTCTACGCGCAGGACAAACTGTTCATGCGCGAGAAGCTGGCCGAGCTGGGCGCCCCAGTGCCGCGCTTTGCCGCTATTGAATCGGTGGAGGATGCCCGGGAGTTTGCCGCGCTTGTCGACGGTCACGTGTGCCTCAAAGCCCGCCGCGGCGGCTACGACGGTCATGGCGTGTGGTTCCCGTCAGCGGAGGAGCTGGAGCCGCTGGTAGAAGAGCTTCTCGCCGCTGGTACTCCGCTTATGGCTGAGGAAAAAGTTTCCCTTACTCGCGAGCTGTCCGTGCTCGTCGCCCGCCGCCCCTCCGGCGAGGTCAAAGCCTGGCCGGTCACCGAGTCGGTGCAGCGAGACGGCATCTGCGCCGAGGCTTTTGCCCCAGCCCCGAACTTGTCGGCAGCGCTCGCGGAGCGCGCCATGCAGGTGGGCATCAAGGTAGCCACCGAGCTGGGCGTTACGGGTGTGCTGGCAGTGGAGCTTTTCGCTTTTGCCACGAAGCAAGACGCCGGCTGCATCATCGCGTCCGCTTCAGGCGCGCCGGGAGCGGTTGTGGAAGAAGATATTGCGGTCAACGAGCTGGCCATGCGCCCGCACAACACCGGCCACTGGACGCAGGATGGCTGCGTGACCTCGCAGTTCGAGCAGCACCTGCGCGCCGTGCTGGACCTGCCGCTGGGCTCCACCGCGCCATTGGCGCCCGTAACGGTCATGGCCAATGTGCTGGGGGCTGAGGAGGATCCGCAGATGCCCATGCCGCAGCGCGTCCGTGAAGTCATGGAGCGCTACCCGCAGGCGAAGATCCACCTCTACGGTAAGGACCACCAGCCGGGTCGCAAGATCGGCCACGTCAACGTCGTTGGTGAGGACGTGGAGGAAACGCGCCGCATCGCCCACGATGCCGCCCACTTCCTCGTCCACGCGCAGTGGGCGTAAGCCCACTGCGCACTCTTAAGCCCACAGCGCACTCTTCAGACCACTGCGCACTCTTAAGCCCGCAGCGAGCTTAAACGCTAGTAAAGAAGGAGATTTTTCATGGAACCACTCGTCGGACTGATCATGGGATCCGATTCCGATTGGCCCACCGTCAAGCCCGCAGCCGAAGTGCTCGCCGAGTTCGGCGTGCCCTTTGAGGTGGGCGTCGTCAGTGCGCACCGCACCCCAGAAAAGATGCTGGCTTATGCCAAGTCTGCCCACGAGCGCGGGCTCAAGGCCATCATCGCCTGTGCCGGTGGTGCGGCCCACCTGCCAGGCATGGTTGCCGCGGCCACGCCGCTGCCGGTCATCGGCATCCCGCGCGCGTTGAAGGATCTCGATGGTCTCGATTCACTGCTGTCCATCGTGCAGATGCCGGGTGGGGTGCCGGTGGCAACCGTATCCATCGGCGGTGCGAAGAATGCGGGCCTGCTTGCCGTGCGCATCCTCTCCGCGGGCGACCCAGCACTGGTGGAGAAGATGGCGGCCTACCAAGAGAACATGGCCGCCGAAGTAGAAAAGAAGGATGAGAACCTGCGTTCCCAGCTCCTCGGCGAATAAGACGCGGCTTTAACCGGGCAACTCGCTTGTCAGATCCGGGTAGGAGGCCTGGGCGCCGGAGCCCGTGACGGTAAAGGCCCCGACCCGCGCGGCGAAGCGCGCGGCATCCACCAGCGAATCGCCGTCCAACAAGCGGGCACACAGCGCGCCGGCGAAGGCATCGCCCGCGCCGGTCGTATCGACGGCGGTGACGCGTGGGGAGGGAACGTCGATAAGCTCGGCCCCCTCGGCCACAAGCGCCCCGCGCGCGCCCAGCGTGAGAACCACCGAGGCAAAGCCTGCCTCCCTTAAGCGCTGCGCTAGCTCCGCTGGCGCGCCCTGGCCGCTCAACCCCAGCTGCTCGAGGATGAGCCCGGCCTCGTGCTCATTGGCCAGCAGCGGGTCGGCGCGCAGGAGCGCTTCCTTTTCCACCTCGATGACCGGTGCGAGGTTGACCACGACCCGACCTTTGGCCAGCTCGATTGCCTTGGCAAAGCCCGCTGGCGGTATCTCACCTTGGAGCAAAATGAGCTCCGATGCGGTGATGGGGGAGGAGTGCGTGGTGACGAATGAATCGCTGACAAGCGCATTAGCACCTGGCACCACGATGATGGTGTTTTCACCCTGCTCATCCACGGTAATGACGGCTAAACCTGTTACCTCTTCGCTGGCCTCGACGTGGGTGAGGTCCACGCCGCTGGCCTGCAAGTAGTACATCGCGGGCGCGGCATAAGCATCGCTGCCCACCGCGCCGACGAAGCTCACCTGTGCGCCCAGCCGGGCAGCCGCGACCGCCTGGTTTGCTCCTTTGCCACCCGCGGTGATGGCGCCGCCGTGCCCCAAGAGGGTTTCGCCCGGTTGGGGATGCCGCGCGGCGTGGACCACGAGGTCAGCGTTGATGGAACCAACTACGCACATGCTCATGCTGCCCAGTATGCACGCTAAGCTAGCGGGCATGCAGTTTCCGCTTCTGGTGTTGGGCGCGCGCGTTGAGGGCGGCGAGCCTGGTCCGCTGCTGTGTAGCCGGTTGGACCGAGCGGTGGTGTTGGCTCGCCTGTTGCCGGAGGAGCCAATCATCGTGACCGGCTACGGGGAGGCGGAGCCGATGGCGCGCTACCTCATCGAGCGGGGCGTTAATCCGGAGAGGATTCTCCTCGAACCACTCGCTACCAGCACCAACGAGAACCTCGAGCGCGCCCATGCGCTGTGCCCGGAATACACCTATTTCCGCGTTGTGACCAATGACTTCCACGTGCTGCGCACCCGCATGTGGGCCGGGCACCTAGGGATTCGCGTTCACATGCACGGCGTGCGGACCCCGCGGAAAGACCGCTGGTGGAACTACCTGCGCGAGGTGGTGGCGACGCCGCATTCGCTGCTGCGCATCGTGTGGCGGCGGGCGGTGGCTAGGCGCCGAAGAACATGAGCACGATGGCAATCATCCAAATGACAAACCAGTGGCGCTTTTGCGGAGTGGTCGGGTTGGCCTTCTGCTGCAGCGACTTGAGGAAGTACCACGTTCCAGGCAAGGCGAAGCCGATGCCCATGGCTACATCGCCATCAGTAATTCCGGTGAAGCCTACGAGGACCGAAAACAGACTCAAAAGCCCTTTGAACAGGGAGAAGCTGTGGATCGTGCCGCCCGGTGCGTGCTGTTCAAGGGAATAGTCCTGCATCGGCGCCGGTGCGTAGGCGCGCTCAGGCTCAGTGAAAGGTTCAGCAGAAGGCTCCGCGGCCGGATCCGCGAAACGCTCTGCAGAAGGATTCGCAGAAGGCGCCGCGTAGGATTCGCGCGCGGGCTCCGCGAAGGGATTAGCCCCGCGGCCGTTGATTGGCTTGGCCGGCTCCTCGAAAGGGTTGGAGTCAAAGGGATTGCTCATGCGATTCACACTAGGCCACTAGTACACCGAACCCCGAATTAGAGCTTGGCCAGCGTCTTCCGGATGCCTTCTTTCAGCGTTGCCCGTGATTGCTTCATCGGATGCGCAATCGCCCGCAGGCCCATGTATGCAATTTGGTCCGCTGCGCGGTTCAACGGGTCACCCGCATGCCCCATCACCCGACGGATGGTCACCGCGCAGACTCCCTCCACGTCATTCCACGCTTGCTGGAAGCGCGAGCGCGAGCCGGAAGACAGCCCCCGCCACACCCCGCGCGAGCGCACCGCCTTCGAGCCCTTCTGCCGAATCTGTTCCACCGCTTCTAATGCAGCGACGGAATCTGACTCGATGATCGCCTTGGTTGCACCAACCTTGAGCAGGTACTTCAACGCCAGGGTGAGGGATTCGAGCTCAAGCTCATCGGTGCTGGCCGTCGTCTTGCGCGTGCGCAACCGGTAGTCACCATTGCTGGCCACGAAGCACATGGAGCCCTTAAACACCGTGTCCGAGGAGGCATCCGTGGCGATGCGCACGGTGGCGTCTATGGGCCACGAGGAGGCCGTCGAGAAGTTCGGCCACCAGTGCGCCTCCGGCGTTTCCACCTTGACGACCTGCTTCTTGCGTGGGGCCTCGCCTTCTTTCTTCGCGCGGCGCGCGGTGATCCCGGCCTGCTTGCGACGCACGGAGCTAGCGCTTTTCGATGCCCTATTCTCCTCCGCAAAACTCCCCGTCACGGTATAGCCGCGTTCCTCCAGGGCGGCGCGAAGTGCCGCTTGCCGGCGCCCAGTGACGATCCATTTGCGCCCTCGAATACTTTTCGTGGCCTTCTCGAATTCGCGGACGGCTACCTCAACGATATCGCCCTTCCGGATCTGGCCCTTGCGCACGAAGCGCGTTTTCTTGGTGTTAACGGCGATGACCCAACCGTCAATCGTGCCGTTCTCGGCGGAATCCCAGCGCTCATCCCACAGCGCAATAGCCACGTGCACGGGTGCTGAGATCATGTCCTTGGTGATCTTGCGCGTGCCGTAGGTGCGCGACTGCGTGCCCGTCAGGGCGGAGAGCTCGAGTGGTTCCATAGCTCTACTAGTAAACCATTTCAGCGCTTTTCTGTAATGCTCGGCTGTCTGATGCAACATACTCAGTGAGCCCACGAACAATATGGAGTTATTTAGTGTCTGTCCTTACCTTGCCTGGTTCGCGTAAGCGGGAATTCTCCCGCCTGTTTCGCGAGCATTACCCGGCGGTGCTGGCCTACCTGCGCCGTCGCGTCCCACCGAGTCACGCGGAAGAGCTGGCGGCTGATGTGTTTGAGCGAGCGTGGGCTGGCTTCGACTCCTTGCGCGGCACGCCGCTGCCGTGGCTCTATGGCATCGCCCGCAATGTGATGCGGGAGTTCTACCGCACTCGGCGGGAGACGGAGAACCTCGACGACCATGAGCTGGAATCCTATGCCGGTTATGACGCAGTCGATGCCAATCTCGACATCACTCGCGCGTTGATGCAGTTGCCGCATGCCGAGCGCGAAATTCTCACCCTCCATGCGTGGGAGGGCCTCGACCACCCTGATATCGCCGAGGTCCTCGGCATTTCCCGCAATAACGTGCGTGTTCGCTTGCACCGCGCGCGTACCCACCTATCCGAACTCACAGGAGAAACCGATGCCTAACTCTCTCGATATGCTCCGCGCCGCCAATCCGGTACCGGACGCCGCGCTTGACGACGCATCCCTCGCCCGCTCCGAAGACACCCTCGCACAGATCACGAAGCGTCGTCCCACGTGGACAATAGCGGCGGCTTCCGTCGCGGTGCTTGCGCTGATCGGCGGAGCCTTCCCGTTGCTCAATAACTCGGAGCCCGTGGCCTCGGCCGCGGAGATTCTGACGCAGGCTGGCGAAGCTGCGGCCACCCAGCCCGATGCCGTGGATAAAGGTGTGACCGCGAAGGAATACATGAAGCGCGTCGACACACTTGGTGATGCCACCGCGATCACCGAATATGCGGTGGATGCCGGCGGTGCCGTGGAGGTCTCCTCGCAGGGAGAGGTCCCGGGCTTTGATCCGCAGCCCTCCATCAACCCGGAGGACCTCGTCGTTGCGACCGATCGCGCCGGGTTGGAGAAGCTGGCGGATTCCTTCCCGAACCACGCCCTCGGAGCGCTGGAGCTGCTGCTCCAGCCCGGACTAAGTAGCGAGCAACAGAAGATTGCTTATGACATGCTGGCGGATGCGGAAGGCAATGAGGTCGGCACTGTTGAGGGCGAAGGCGAGGACCAGCTGGTCACCGTGATTCGCGATTCTGACCGCGTCTCCTTCTCCGTCTTGCCTGCGACCGGCCAACTGGTGCGCGTGGTCGGCCTCGTAGGCCCGGACGTGGAAACCACCATCGATGCCACCGCGATCTTGGACTGCGTCTCCGTCACAGGCCTGGAGGGCCCGGACCGCATCTCGCTAGCGTGCGCTGACAATAATTACCTGGTCAACGAATTGGACTGGCAGCGCTGGGGAGCCGACTCCGCAGAGGCAGAGGGCGTGGCCATCGAAAATGACTGTGACCCAAACTGCGCGGAAGGCACATTCAATGAGGATCGGGTGAAGGTGGTCGTCGATAAGCGCGTGGCGTGCGGCTACCATGCCGAGGTTTACTCTCGCGTGCGCGTGCAGTACCCGGATGGGCGTGAGGAAGAGCAGCAGATTGGCTGTGCGCCCTAGGTAAGTTGGCGCAGGGCGAACTGGCCGTACATGTCTCCTAAAGCCTCGGCGGTGTAATCACCGTCGGGGCTAAACCATTGGGCCACACCGATGCCCATATCGATGAGCGCCCAGCAGGCGATTTTGAGGTTCTCCGCGTGGAAATCGCCTTCGTTGACCACGGCCATCCAGCGCGCGACATAGTCGCGGCGTAGCTGCAGGACGACGGACTTGTGGGGCTCTTCGAGGTTAGTGAGCTCGTTGTTGACCACGCGGACGCGCCGAGCATGGGTGGCATGGTAGATGACATGGGCTTTCATGGTGGCGACGAGCTTGTCGCGGGGATCGCTGAGCCCGGCGAGGCAGGCGGCGTTGGCGCGCAGCAGGTCCTCCATGGCGGTGATGGTGACTTCGGCGAGGAGCTCCTGTTTGGAGGAGTAGTGGTTGTACAGGCTGGAGGCGCGCATGCCGACGGCCTTGGCGATGTCCTCCATGCCGGTGGCGTGGTAGCCGCGCTGGTCAAAGAGGTCGAGTGCGGCGGCGGCGATTTGGTCGCGGCGTCTCTGGTTGGCCATGGTGGGCGTCCTCCTCAATGAGCTAATGGTGGTTAGTGTACCTGCGATGTGGGGTGTGGGGGACGGTTGGGGGCTGGTTTGTCTGGTGACTGTCCTTGCGTGGTCGTGCCGCGTTGTGTGTGGTCGTGTCACGTTATGTGTGAGGCACTTGACAGCCAATGGAGAGTCAGGTCACAATTAGGGCTAATAGCCATTCGTATTGCCTGTTTATTGGAGAACTCACCATGTCTCACAACCTCTTTGAGTCCACCACTGATTTCCTGGGTGTTTTTGACAGCCTCTCTGAGTCCGATGCTGCGGGGTGGAAGCGTGCAGCGCAGTTTCGCGAGTACTCCGCCCCGGTGATCAACCGGCACTGGCAGGCTGCGGAGTACCCGCTGGACTTGGTTCAGCGCTTGGGCGACTTGGACGTGATGACGGATGGCCTGGCGGTGGAAGGCCATGAACAGATGTCCACGCTTGGTGCTGGCCTGGCACTCATGGAGGTCACGCGCGCGGATGCCTCGATGGGCACGGTGATTGCGGTGCAGGCTGGGCTGGCCATGCGCTCAATTTCGATGTTGGGTTCTCCGGAACAGCAGGCCTTGTATTTGCCGCAGATGGCTTCGTGCTCTTTGCTTGGTGCCTTCGGGCTGACGGAACCGGCTCACGGTTCGGACTCAATTGCTTTGGAGACCACCGCGGTGCGCGACGGCGATGAATGGGTGCTTAATGGCGAGAAGAAGTGGATCGGCAACGGCGCTTCCGGCGGAATCACGATCATTTATGCGCGCATGGAGGATGGCAATGTTGGCGGTTTCATCGTCCCGCAGGAGGCTCCTGGCTATTCGGCTTCGGTGATTGAGGGCAAGCTGTCCCTGCGCGCTATCCATCAGGCACACATTACGTTGACTGACTGCCGCATCCCCGCCGCCAACCAACTGCCGGGCTGCCGCAGCTTCAAGGATGTGTCTCGCGTTCTCACCGCTACCCGCATTGGTGTGTCCTGGATGGCGCTGGGCTCCGCGGTGGCCTGCTACGAGATTGCCCGCTCGTATGTGCTGGAGCGCGTGCAGTTTGGTCGCGAGCTGGCGAAAGCGCAGATTATTCAGCAGCGCTTGGCCAATATGGTGCTTGACTTGAGCCAAATGATGCTGACCTGCCGTGAGGTCTCTTTGCGCGAAACCGCGGGGACCTTGGCCCCGGAGCAGGCCTCGGCGGCGAAGCTCCACAACACCCGCGCTGCTCGTCGAATTGCCGCTGATGCCCGCGACATGCTCGGCGGTGTGGGCATCCTGCTGGAAAACGACATCGCGCGTCACTTCGCTGACATCGAGGCCATGCACACCTACGAGGGAACCGATACCGTGCAGTCCCTGATTATGGGCAAGAAGATTACGGGTTTCTCGGCCTACAAGTAGCGTTTCGAAGTGGCCCCATATTCCACCGTGCCCATCTTTTCCCACTATCGCGGTCATTCTAGGTTCGAGTCCTGGTGGGGAGGCCTCTGTTGGAACCGTCGTGAGCGGTCGAAGATGGTTCTGCTCAGAAGGCATTAGTGAGAAGGTTTGTTTGGGGGCAAACGAACCTTCTTTGTGCTGTTAGAAGGTTTACTTGGGTGCAAACGGGCCTTTTGACTAGAGACTTCTGAGTGAAGCCTTGTGAGTGGAACCTTGTGGATTACTTTGTTGAAGGATCAGCCAATTCGATGGATGAGTTGTAGTTATCCACAGACGGGGAATCGACCGTAGCTTTTGAGGGCTGGAAGCCATGATGATGGAAGCATGATTGACGATTCACACCTCATTTACCTACGACCCCTTTCGAACAACCACCCTGCGTGGAAACAACTTGCTTCAGGTGAACTTATTCGCCTCACCTCGCGTTACGCGATAAACAGCGAGTACTATTCAGCTCTTCCTTACTACCAACGCCATCTCTTTGACATCGTTGCCTTCGGGCGTAGCGCTCATCGGTCAGTTCTCGTGGAAAGATCTGCGGCCAAACTGTTGGGCTTGTGGACGCTGTCGTCTCGGGACGCACAGGTTGTTCTAGCACGGCAATCCAAAACAGTCCCGCCGCGACGGCAATGGGATAGCAAGGTGATGTACCGAAAAATGTGGCTGCCAACCTCAGACATTATGGAGCGCTTCGGGCTTCGGTGCACGTCGGTTGCGCGCACCTGCATCGACGTCGCACGGCTTGCGACGTTTGAGGAAGGGCTGATGGCTGTCGACTCCGCTTTGCGCAAACGACTCGTTAGCATTGACGATTTACGGTCAATGATCACGGCAATGGGCCGTGTAAAAGGTGCTGCTCAGGCTAGGAAAGTGGTTATGCATGCTACCGCCCTCGCCGAATCTCCCTATGAGTCCTATGCGCGCGGCATGTTAATTGTGGAAGGTCTGGGAAAGAATCTCGTGGTTCAGCCAGAGCTTCAGGGTGGGTATCGGCCGGACTTGCTTCTCAACGGCAAAGTCATCATGGAAATAGACGGCGCTGTGAAGTACGACGGAGCGACCTACGGAAAATCTACCGAAGCGGTGATACGGGCTGAGCGGCAAAGAGAGAAATACCTTCAGAATCTCGGATACATCGTGCTGCGCTATTCACCACGGGATCTTCTCCAGAACCGAGAACAGGTTCTTAACGAGGTGCGCGGTGCGTTAAACACCGTGCAACCTCGTTCAGCCTAGCGAGCCTCCTTGTCAGCACGAGGGCGCTGCCAGATGGTTTCATTCAGAAGGCATTAGTGAAAAGGTTTGTTTGGGGGCAAACGAACCGTTTGTAAACGCCTAGATGGTTTACTTGGGGGGGGTGTCCCTATGTTTTTGTCAAGTGCCAGACCGATGTTGACGAGCACAGTCTTGGGAGTAGTTTCTTAGGCGTGCCTAGGAGCCGGCCAGCGTGTGCTGGTCGGCTTCGTCTTTGGGGCTTTATGCGGCGACGGGGCGTGGCGGGATTTCGCGGAAGAACTCCTTGTTTTTCAGCATCGCGTAGATGACATTGCATCGGCGTCGTGCCAGGCAGATGACTGCTGCGTTGTGGCGTTTTCCTTCAGCGCGTTTGCGTTCGTAATACCGCCGTGACGGTTCGTGGCTGCGGATAACTGCGAATGCGGAGTAGAACAAGGCGTTTTTCAGTCGTTTATTGCCTGACCGTGCCGGGAATTCACCTCTGATCGACGAACCGGATCGTCTAGTCACGGGTGCTATTCCAGCATAAGCAGCTAAGTGGCCAGCACTAGCGAAGTCGTGTGATGTCTAGCGACTTTTTGGACACGGAGTCCAGGATGTTTTTGGACGGGATGTCTAGTGGCTTTTTGGACGTTT